>NZ_JAEFCE010000002.1:0-152291 GCF_016406055.1 Vibrio sp. IB15 | reverse complement strand
ATTTGAAGTAGTCATAATTCGTCCTCAATGTGTAAACACATTTCAGGACGAGACACCAGATACAGAAAAGCCTTAGTCGATACTAAGGCTTTTTGTTATTTTGGCTGCCGCCTAACTGAACTTAATCGGATGATTAGAAGTTATAAGCGATAGAAGCTTTGAAGTTACGACCAGCTTCGTAGCTAGTGTACTTGTCTGAGCCCCAAGAGATACCAAAGCCAGTATGCTCTGCGTATTTCTTATCAAAAATGTTATCAACACCGGTGTTCATCTTTTTAATAAAATAAATTTTGCTAGGATGATCTCGCTGTAAAACTTACTTCGTTTTGCTGCTGAATCTTTGAATAAATCCTGCTTCGTATCACCCCTGAAGATAGGTAGCCGTAAGTCTCGATCACTTACGGCTTTTTTAACATCTGAATACTGAAATAGCTGATATTTCGACGATGTTGAATTCATTAACGCGCCTAAACCCGAACATTTAACGAATTTCAGATACAAAAAATGCCCCTTAAAGGAGCATTTTTATCACTGATATATCAACGCTAATATTAGTACGGTGAGATGTTTGAAAGCGACTGAATATGAACGGTAATCTCTTCACGGTCATGATATAAGTGCTTCGCCTGCATCTTAAACTTCACTTTGTTCTCAATCAGGAACAGTTTTAGGTTCTCAATATCTTGCAAAACTTCATCGTAACGGCCCTTCATTGGCAGTTTAAGGTTGAATAGTGCTTCTTTCGCCCAACCTTTGATGATCCACTCACCCATAAGGTGTGCAACGCGCGCTGGTTTTTCAACCATGTCACAGATGATCCAAGTGACGTTCTTACGGTCTGGTTCGAACTTAAAGCCATCCACCATGTGGTGTTTGATTTGGCCAGTTTCCATCAGGCTGTCTGCCATCATGCCATTATCAACACAGTGAACGAACATAGAACGTTTCACTAGTTGGTAAGTCCAACCGCCTGGACAAGCACCTAAATCTACACCCCACATACCCGGAGCAAGACGCTCATCCCACTCATCACGAGGGATGAACACGTGGAACGCTTCTTCTAGCTTCAATGTAGAACGGCTTGGCGCATCTGAAGGGAACTTCAAACGAGGGATGCCCATAAAGAATTGTGAGTTGTTGGTTGGGTAAGAATAACCAACAAAACAGTGACCCGGAGCGATGAAGCACAAGTGAAGCACAGGCTTTTTAGCGTTGTCTTTCGCTGTCATCAGACCTTTGCCACGCATAGCTTGGCGCATTGGAACAGTAAACTTACGACAGAACTTCAGTAGCTCTTTTGCTTCGTTAGTATCTGGCGTTTCAATACGGATATCACCACAACGTGGGAAACTTTCTTTCTCAGAAAGCGCCTCAAGAATTGGAGAGATGCGGTCATCGGTTGGTAGATCTTTGATTTCAACCGCTACAGCTAGCATTTGACGAGCAAAGATCAGAGATTGGAAATCGATCTCTTTGATCAACTTGTCCGCTTCACCAGCTTGGTAACATTCAAACAATACGAAACCAGTATTGTTCTTTAAGCGAGGAAAACCAAACACTTCCAGTTGTGTTGCCTTGTCTTGAATTTCGCCAGCACATTCTTTTTCAAAACCAGAGCGACAATAAAGTAGTACGTGTTTCACTGAGTTACCTCTTTTATATTCAAAGCAGCGAAGGAGAAGACTCCCCAACCAATGATAAATAGTAGACCACCAAACGGAGTTATTGGGCCAAACCATTTTATTCCTGTCAGTGCTAGCGCATACAGGCTACCACTAAAACAAAGGATGCCGATGATAAAGCAAATTGCCGCAATGAAAAAATATTTTTGTGATTTAGCGCCAAGTTTCATCTGTAGCAGAGCACCACACGCTAATATCGCTAACGTGTGAATAAACTGATACTGAACACCCGTTTCGAATACACCTAACACGTACTCAGGCAAAATAGCTTTTAAACCGTGTGCAGCAAACGCGCCAAGCATCACCGCAATAGCACCAGATAGACCAGCGAAGGTAAGTAGGTACTTACTTTTCATTAAGCACCTCTTTAATGAATGCTGAGAGCTTTTCAACCGTTAACGCGATGTTCTGTTGCTCTGTGTAACCAGAACTCTTGCGTGGTTTGAAGCTGTGATCACCATCAGGAATAAACTCAACTCGAATAGAATCCGACAGGTCGAAATCAGCAAACTCTTCACGCTTACCAAAGGTATCGCGTTCGCCTTGAAGAATCAGACACGGCTTTTGCAAAGAAGCGAGGTGTTCACCTTTATAATTCTCTGGCTTACCCGGAGGATGAAAAGGGAAACCTAAACAAGCCATCGCTGCCACTTTATCCAACTCAGATAAGTGACTCGCCATGCGGCCTCCCATCGACTTACCACCAATCACAAGCTTGTCAGCATCAGTTTGCTCAATGATCTCTTGATAGGCTTCAAGCAGCTTAGGCGCTCTATCAGGTGGACGACGCTTACCATCTTCGGCACGCTTGATCATATAAGGGAAATTGAAACGAACCACTCGTATCCCTTTAAAGGCTAAACCTTTGGCCACCGACTGCATGAACTCATGATCCATACCAGCGCCCGCACCGTGCGCAAAGATAAAGGTGATCGGATTATCTTCACCATCAATAATGATGTTACTCATCAAGTAAGTCCTCTTGTTCACTTTGTGCTTTAGCCAGCATCCAATCACGGAAAGTAGCGATACGGCCCATGTCGGCTTGTTTCTCATGACACACAACATAGAAAGCATTCTTACTTACTAATACTTCATCAAACGGCGCAATCAAGCGGCCCGCTTCTATTTCAGGTTGTGCGAGAACGTTGTTACCCAATGCAATGCCTTGCCCGTGAGCTGCGGCTTGAAGCACCATGGTTGAGTGGCTGAAGATCGGTCCATGGTTTACATTAACGCCATCAATGCCGTTTTGTTTCGCAAACTGTTTCCAATCTTTACGAGAGGTGTCATGCAATAGCGTATGGCATGCCAAATCTTTTAGAGATTCTAATGGTTTTGTTCCCAATAACACAGATGGGGAGCAGAGAGGAACCAAGTACTCTTGATACAATTTATCGGCTCTCAAGCCCGGCCAGTTCCCTCGACCATAGTAGATTGCGACGTCCACATCATCCGTCAACGAACCCTCATCCATATCAACGGCCTTAATTCGAACATCGATATCAGGTTCTTGTTGATTAAAGTCAGCAAGCCTTGGTACTAACCATTGAATCGCAAAGCTTGGTGGCAAGCTGATGGTTAATGCGCCCTTCTCACTTCTCTCAAGCACCTTATCAGTGGCCTCAGCCAATGATGTAAATATATCTTTGATATCTAAGAAGTAGCTTTGCCCTTCTTCAGTGAGCAACAAAGAACGGTTTCTTCGGCGAAAAAGCTTCAAAGACAGAAACTCTTCTAAAGCTTTTATCTGGTGACTAACCGCAGCTTGAGTAACAAACAACTCTTCAGCGGCACGCGTAAAACTCAAGTGTCGAGCCGCAGCTTCAAACACTCTTAGCGAGTTTAATGGGGGTAATCGACGAGACATAGTTACTCTCTAAATAAGCATTAGTTTTTTTTATCTGAAACATTATAATTTGTCCGTTGCCTAGCGGCTAGAGAAATTCTATATTTCATTCCGCAGCAGCTAGCCTGAACGGCTTGATTCTCTCTAGAATCAATTGGCTTAGCTCCTGCGATGTTGTGTTTGCAAACTCGTACTTTTCGAGTTGGGTAGAGTTCTACCAAATGTTTTGTTGCAGCTACGCGCTGAAACGAGGCATCTACTTCCTGTATTTATTTTGACCTGTCTGTCAAATTGTTTACACCGCCTATTAGGCGGTGTTTTTTTATGCCCAAAGAAAAGTAACAATAAGTTTACCAATAGCTGTGCTAATTAATCCTTACTATTTCTTCACTCTACTCACAAAATCTAACCTTCGCTTACTTAAACAATTATACGCATACAAAAATAAGCATTTAATTGCATTTTTCAGTAACAATGCGAATGCTAACCCTACAACCTAAAAATAGATGTATAACATCAGCTTGTTTTTAAACAAAATACCATACGAGCTACGCGGTGAAATAACTGTACCGATTACAGAATAACAATCAACCGATAAATAAAAAGCCGCTTACTTTTCAGTAAGCGGCTTTCTGTATCTGTTACAACCTAAGTCGTGCTCTAAGCTAGCAGACTATGGGCGGTACACTTTAACGTTCTTGAAGCCCTGCTCTTGCAAGTATAGCGCTTGCAGACGGCTCATAACACCACGGTCACAGTACAATAGGTACTCTTTACCTTGGTCTAGGTCACCAAATTGCGTCGCTAGCTTGTAGAAAGGTAGGTGTTTTACATCAACGCCATCGATTTCTAATGGGCTTTCGTCTTCTTCATCTGGGCTACGGATATCAAGAACGATAGCGTGCTCAGCCACAGCTTGAACCTGTTCCACTTCTGGAGCTTGCTCTTGGCTCTCTTTCTCAATATCACGGATATCCATAACACGAGCGTTCTCGATCACTTGCTCTAGCACTTCAAAGTTAAACTTAGCTTCTTCTGCTGCAAGTTTACCTTTCTTCGCTTTCACTGTTGGCTTCTTAGAGATAACACCACAGTATTCAGGCATTACTTTCGCGAAATCTTCGGTGCCGATCTCGCGCGCAAGGTCGATGATGTCTTCTTTATCCCAGTTGATAAGTGGACGAAGGATCAGCGTGTCCGTTACGTTATCAATGTGACGCAGGTTAGTTAGCGTTTGGCTTGATACCTGACCTAGTGCCTCACCAGTGACCAATGCTTCGATCTTGAACTTGTCAGCAACCATGCCACCAGCACGCATGAACATTCGCTTAAGCACAACGCCCATTTGGCCGTCTTCTACATTCTCAAGGATTTCAGCAACAACCGGTTCGAAATCAACAGAGATGAACTTCACTTTTGCCGAAGAACCGTACTTGTTCCACAGGTAGTGAGCTACTTGCTTAACGCCAATCTCGTGCGCAGGACCGCCAAGGTTGAAGAAACAGTAGTGAACTTTAGAGCCACGTTTGATGTGTAGATAGCTTGATACGCCAGAGTCAAAACCACCAGAGATCAAGCTCAGTAGGTCTTCTTGAGTACCTAGAGGGAAACCACCAAGGCCTTTGTGACGCGCCAGAACTTGGTTCAGTTTGTCATTAGCCACTTCAACTTTAACCGTTACTTCTGGATCTTTCAGCTTAACGCGTGCCGACTCAACCGCTTGATTCAGACCGCCACCTACGTAGCGCTCAAGCTCGATAGACGTGAACTCATGCTTACCGCGACGCTTAGCACGAACAGAGAAAGTTTTACCTTCAATGTCAGCACGGCTGCGCTCTAAAACTTGCTCATAGATATCGTGCAAGTCTTTAAAATCTGACTGTTGTACTTCTAAAGAGTGGTGAATACCAGGAGTGTGAGTAAGAGCCTCTAACACTTCTGTGTAGTACTTATCACTCTCAGACGTCACTTCTATATGGTCACGACGGTTAAATACCGCAACACCTTCACAGCGACGCTGAATAACGTTACGAATGTTGCACTCTAGAATCCTTGTGAAGCGCTTACGCACCGATTCACTTTTTACAAAAATTTCCGGATGGGGCTTAACAATAAATTTCATAGTACGTTCACAACATTAATGTTCAAAATTTGAAAAGGCTCTTCGCCAAGTAAATTGGAGAATTTACGCAGCACTTAAAGCAAGAGTAGATCATATCTAAATCTAAGGGCGCGAATTATACATGAGAAAGTGAAACAAGGAAAAGAGTGCTTGCTTTGGCACCAGTAATAAATACACACCCTATTAAAAATAGCATGCTTACTCACTGTCGGTATTGTTATAAATAGATAAACCACTCACCACATAAATAAAAAGCCCAACCTCATCATAAGGTTGGGCTTTCTGGTTAATTTAATAAGTCAGCTTAACTCGTAGCTCGGTACTATTCAGAAATCACTGGAACTTCATCGCTGTAAAGTGGCTCACCTTGCATGATACTGATCTCGACGCGACGGTTCAGGCTACGCTGCCATTCAGTATCGTTCGGCTCTACGGGCTCAGTATCCGCCATACCACGTACTCTCAAACGTTGATGAGAGAATCCGCGTACCTTTTCCATCTCTTGAGCAACAGATACCGCTCGCTGAGATGACAGATCCCAATTCGAACGATACAGCTCAGAATCAAGACGTTGGTTATCAGTGTGACCTGAGATTCGAACAATGCCCGGAACATCTTTCACTAATTCAGCCACCTGTCTCACCAAAGGTCGGAACTTAGGCTGTAGGAAAGCAGAACCCGATGGGAATGCACCCTTCTCACGAATTCGAATCACAATCTGTTGGCCAAGGTTTTCTACCTCGATCGCGCCTTGGTCGATTTCTCGTTCCAACGCCTTCTTGATGCTTTCCATCAAGGTTTCCATCTCTTGCGATTGAGCTTCGGCTTGTTGTTGCTGCTGGTCTGACTCAGAGTTTTGGTTGTCGTGAGTCGATACCTCTGGCGACTTGCCTCCGGTCATCTTACCTTGGTCACGCATGGTACCACCAGCGCGCTCAGATTCACCTTCATGAAATTCCAACGTCTGCTGAGTGATATCTATCGTTTGCTGCATGATCACATCAATCGGCGTAGGCTCTGGACGACCAGGACGAAACTCTTGCGCAATGATGCTAGTCCCTTTTGGGATGTCTTTTACTTCTAAACGGTTCTGTACACCAAATGCGAACTTCATCGAGCCAGCGATCTGTTTGAACTTCAGTACATCCATCTCAGAGAATGAGAGTAGAAGTACGAAGAAACACATCAACAGTGACATCAAGTCAGCAAATGTTCCCATCCATTGAGGTAACCCCGGAGGAGGACATTTACATGGATTCTCTTCATCCATCTTCAACTCCTCTTACGCAGGTTCACCATCAATCGTACGCTTACCTTCATTCAGGTAGCTCTTCAGGTAACCATCAATAACTCGTGGGTTTTGACCATCTTGGATAGCCAGCACACCGTCCATCACCAAACGACGGTTCAGTGTCTCTTGGTCACGACGCAGCGCTAGTTTGTCTGCGATTGGGAAAAACACCATGTTCGATAGAATTGCGCCATACAGCGTAGTTAAGAGTGCAACGGCCATCGCAGGGCCGATCGCTTTAGGGTCATCCATGTTCGAAAGCATGGCAACCAAACCGACCAAGGTACCGATCATACCCATCGCAGGAGAAACATCACCAAAGGCAGAGAACACCTTCGCGCCCTGCTCGTGACGTTCTGTCGTTAGCGCAATGTCTTTTTGCAATGCAGCTCGCACTACATCACCATCATGGCCATCAACCAACAGGTCGATGCCCTTTTGCATAAAGCTGTTGCTGATTTCCATCTCTTCCAGAGCTAAGAAACCACCTTTACGTGCTGCGTCTGCCATTTCAACAATCTTAGCGATAAGATCTTCAGGCTCATCGACTTTAAACATAAATGCTTTGCCGGCAATTTTAGCCGCACCAAAGAACTGTCCCATGGTGAACTTCATTAGAACAACAAACGTTGAACCACCAATCACGATCAAAATGGATGTCGTGTCATAGAACATCCCGAGGCTTCCACCTAGGATCATTGCCATGATTACAAAGGCAAATCCACCAATCAAACCTATTAGGGTTGCTAAATCCACTGAGCACTCCTCATGCTTTTTTGTAGCTCTATGTCGACGATAATCCTTTTATCGGCAAGACTATAAGATCTTTTAGTAAATTCTTGGCCTAAGTATCACACTTTTGCTTTTTGTATCACAACTATTACCCGCTTCCCCGTTCTCGAACAGCCATAAACTCGAGAAAGGTAGGGTTATTAAAGGAAAGTGACTTCAAGCCTCTTAAAAACGAACTTTCTAGCAAAATTTATTGGTTACATTTGACCATCTGAACGCCCTAGGGTAACGTTCGTTCATCTTTCCAAACGCAGATTTATTATGGCTACTAAGAAACCTGAAAATATGAGCTTTGAAGCGGCAATCGAAGAGCTCGATGGCTTGGTTGATCAACTAGAAAACGGTGATCTAGCTTTAGATGATGCGCTGAAAAAATTCGAACGAGGTATCTCCCTCGCTCGTGCAGGTCAAAGTAAACTAAACGATGCAGAACAACGTGTTAGCATCCTACTGCAAAATGACGAAAATGCAGAACTGAGTGACTTTAACCCACAACCAGAATAACGAATTGTATGAGATCCCCTATGATCGAGACTTTATTGTCTTATCAAGCACGTAATAACGAGCAACTGAACCTTTGGCTTGACCGCCTGCCACACCAAAATCAGAATCTGATCAACGCAATGCGTTATGGGTTACTTTTAGGCGGCAAACGCGCGCGTCCATTTCTTGTCTATATTACAGGGGAAATGCTCGGTTGCACCGCGGAAGAACTCGATACTCCAGCTTCTGCAGTCGAATGTATTCATGCCTACTCTCTGATTCATGATGACCTTCCAGCAATGGACGACGATGAGCTGCGTCGTGGCCACCAGACTTGTCACATCAAATTCGATGAAGCCACGGCTATTTTAACGGGCGATGCACTACAAACTCTCGCATTTACTATACTTGCAGAAGGCACATTAAGTGCTGATGGTGAAAGCAACCGCGTTCGAATGATTCAACGCCTAGCTGAAGCCTCTGGAGCTCAAGGTATGTGTATCGGTCAGGCACTCGATATCGAAGCTGAAAACCGCGCAGTGACGCTTGAAGAGCTGGAAGAAGTTCACCGTAATAAAACCGGTGCTCTTATGAAGAGTGCAATCCGTTTAGGTGCGCTAGCTGCAGGTGAAAAAGCGTTCGAGGTGCTGCCTCAATTAGATAAGTACGCAGATGCCATCGGATTAGCCTTCCAAGTTCAAGACGATATCTTGGATATCATTGGCGACACCGAAACTTTGGGTAAACCACAGGGCTCTGACCAAGATTTAAACAAAAGCACCTACCCTTCTTTGCTAGGTTTAGAGGGCGCTCAAGAAAAAGCGCAATCTCTGCTGCAGGAAGCGCTTCAAGCTTTGGCCGCGATCCCATACAATACCCAGTTACTCGAAGAGTTCGCCCGATACGTCATCGAGCGCAAGAACTAAGACAATAAGCGCGCATTACCTATGACTCTTGATATATCAAAGTACCCAACTCTTGCTTTGGCTGATAAGCCAGAGGATTTGCGTCTTCTCCCAAAAGAGACGCTAACACAGCTTTGTGATGAATTACGCACCTATCTTCTTAACTCAGTGAGCCAATCAAGTGGTCACTTAGCGTCAGGCTTAGGTACGGTAGAGCTCACTGTTGCTCTACACTATGTGTACAACACGCCTTTTGACCAATTGGTTTGGGATGTTGGTCACCAAGCATACCCGCACAAAATTCTTACCGGTCGCCGTGACCGCTTGTCGACGATCCGCCAAAAAGACGGACTGCACCCATTCCCATGGCGTGAAGAGAGCGAGTACGACACCCTTTCTGTTGGTCACTCATCAACATCGATCAGTGCTGCACTCGGTATGGCGATAAGTGCCAAGAAAGAAGGCAAAAACCGCAAAGTTGTGAGTGTGATTGGTGACGGTGCGATTACTGCTGGTATGGCATTTGAAGCCATGAACCACGCAGGCGATGTTCATAATGACATGCTGGTTATCCTAAACGATAACGAGATGTCAATTTCTGAAAACGTAGGTGCGCTTAACAACCACCTAGCTCAAGTTCTTTCTGGCAGTCTTTACACGTCTATTCGTGAGGGCGGCAAGAAAGTGCTATCTGGTGTTCCGCCGATTAAAGAGCTAGTTCGTCGTACAGAAGAACACCTAAAAGGCATGGTTGTCCCTGGCACCATGTTTGAAGAGCTAGGCTTTAATTACATTGGCCCAGTAGACGGCCACGATGTAAACGAGCTGATTAAAACGCTTAAGAACATGAGAGACCTAAAAGGTCCTCAGTTCCTGCACATCATGACCAAGAAAGGCAAAGGCTACGAGCCAGCGGAGAAAGATCCAATTGGTTACCATGCTGTACCTAAATTCAACCCAGCCAAATTAAGCCTATCAAAAAGTACTAGCTCTAAGCCAACGTTCTCAAAGGTTTTTGGTGATTTCCTATGTGATATGGCAGCGCAAGATCCTAAGCTAATGGCGATCACGCCAGCAATGCGTGAAGGTTCTGGCATGGTGCGTTTCTCTAAAGAATACCCAGATCAATACTTCGATGTAGCGATTGCTGAGCAGCACGCCGTGACGCTAGCAACGGGTATGGCGATTGCGGGTGACAAGCCGATTGTGGCTATCTACTCGACATTCCTACAACGTGGCTACGATCAACTGATCCACGATGTGGCTATCATGGATCTACCGGTCATGTTCGCGATTGACCGTGCAGGTCTTGTGGGTGCCGATGGTCAAACACACCAAGGTGCGTTCGACTTAAGCTTCATGCGTTGTATTCCAAACATGGTGATCATGGCACCAAGCGACGAAAACGAATGTCGCCAAATGCTATACACTGGCCACCAGCACAATGGACCAAGTGCAGTTCGTTACCCTCGTGGTAATGGCATGGGCACAGAAATCCAAAGTGAGTTTACTACACTTGAGATTGGTAAAGGCCGTATCGTTCGTGAAAGCTCAAAAGCAAAGGATGGCGCTAAGGTTGCTATCCTAAGCTTTGGTACTTTCCTAGAAAATGCACTTCAAGCTGCTGATGTAATGGATGCCACCGTTGCAGACATGCGCTTTGTTAAGCCGCTAGATGAAGCTCTAATCAAACAACTTGTCGCTGACCACGATGTACTGGTGACTATCGAAGAAAATGCGATTGCCGGTGGTGCAGGTGCAGGTGTAATTGAGTTCTTGATGCAAGAGAAACTGCTAATGCCTGTACTGAACCTTGGTCTACCAGACAAGTTCATTGCTCAAGGCACTCAAGGTGAGCTGCATGAAGAGCTAGGCTTAGACGCGAAAGGTATTGAGAAGTCTATCTCTGAGTACCTTGCTAAATAGCTTTAAGTAGCAAACTACATAAGCAACAAAACAAAAAAAGGTTGGCCCTAGGGTCAACCTTTTTAGTATCCACTAACTCATTAGCTAGCCACTGTTTAAATCAGTTGCTACAGCAAATTAGCAGCACGGCTTAAGAACAGGTGCATCGTAGTTCTCTGGCTCGTCAGAGTAAATAGCAACATTGAAGTTCTCAACTAAACCTGTTTCATCAACACACTGCTCTTGGAAGAACTGTTGAATTTCACGACGTTGACAGTGCGCTTCAAACGCTTCGTTATCCGCCCAGATTTCGTTGAAAGCGATCGGGAAGCTCTGACCTTCCGCAAACGGGCTCTGAATGTGACGAGTTACTGTGTATTGAATACAACCGTCTTCACGCAGAGTGTTTGGCTCTAGTGCTTTTAAAACCTCAAACAGCTCGTTCAGTTTACCTTCTTTCGGCTGAAATTGAGCAATACAGTAAACCTTATTAGACATTGTAATTCCTTGTTTTATCTTTATTTAAACTAACCAACCTGCAAAATGGGCCACAGCATACAGTGAAATCGCCGCCATAATACCTGCCACAATATCATCAATCATGATGCCTAAACCGCCATGAACTCGAGCATCTAACCAACCAATCGGCCACGGTTTTACCATGTCAAAGAAGCGGAATAGAACAAAGCCCGTCAACAACCATTTCCAATCATCGGCAGGAATGCTCAACATTGGCACTAGGCTCATGGTGATCCAAAAGCCTGCAAACTCATCCCATACGATAGAGCCATGATCATGTACGCCCATATCATCTGAGGTCACTTGGCAGATCTTGATACCAATAATACAGCTTATCACGACCACCGCGACATAAGCCGGGAACGGCAATTGAACCAATAATAGGTACAGAGGAATCGAGGCGAGTGTACCCATGGTTCCAGGAATAATAGGCGATAAGCCACTGCCAAAACCCGTTGCTAGAAAATGCCAAGGGTTTTTAAGAGAGATTGCAGATAGTGGGTTTGTCATCAATTAACCTTAAAGTGATCGTAACCGGTTAAGCTCCAGCTCAGCGGTTCACCATTATTGTGTAGTTCAAAGTATTCTACAGGTCTTATTTGACCAATACAGGTGACTTTTGTTCCAGTGTGTGACAAAGCACTTTCAAGAGAGCCTTTGTTTTCTTCAGGGACGGTAAAGCAAAGCTCATACTCTTCCCCACTGGTCAGCGCATACTGCTGCGCCGACGCGATATCAGGGGCAAACTGACGTAATTCAGGTGAGATAGGTAAAGTACTCACATCAATACTTGCCCCCACCTGTGAGCGCTTAAGAATGTGTTTGAGATCTGCAATAACACCATCTGAGATATCAATAGCCGACGAAGCAAGATTCACAAGCGCTTGACCCGCTAACACTCGTGGAGAACTGATGTAGTGTCTCTCTTCAAGCTCCCTCGCATACGGCTTAGCTTGGTTTTCATCAGGGTCTAATAGAACCTCTAGGCCAGCCTTGCTATCACCTAAATTGCCTGTCACGTAAATCCAATCCCCGACTTTCGCGCCATCTCTACGTAGGGCTTTCCCTTCTGGCACAAAGCCTTGTACCGTCAATGTTAGGCTCAGCGGCCCCTTTGTAGTGTCACCACCAATTAACTGAATACCAAAGTAGTCTGCAAGTTTGAAAAAAGAGTCGCAGAACGGCGCTAGCCAAGCTTCATCTACTTCAGGCATGGTTAAGGCAAAAGAGACCCACGCCGGCGTTGCACCCATCGCAGCCAGATCACTGATGTTTGAAGCCAATGCTTTGTGTGCGACCCAAGCTGGGTTTGCTTCTGCTAAGAAGTGAGTACCCGCCACTAAGGTATCGGTGCTGATCGCGATCTCAACATTACTTGGCGCTTTAACCAAAGCGCAATCATCACCAGCGGCGAGGTGCACGTCTTTACGTTGAGGCTGTCGGTTTACGAAATATTTATCGATTAGGTTGAATTCACAAGACATCACATGCCCTATCTTTGGAATTTACTAACAAAAAAGGCCAGCATGAAAGCTGACCTTTAGATTCAATATACGTAGAGATTACTTCTTACGTACGTGTGGCGCTGCTTTATCAAGCACACCATTCACAAACTTATGGCTGTCTTCTGCTGCGAATACTTTCGCAAGCTCGATAGCTTCGTTGATAACCACTTTGTATGGTACATCTTCGCGACGAGTCATCTCGTACATAGCTAAACGTAGAAGCGCTAGTTCCATCAGATCCAGATCTTGCATCGGGCGAGATACGAATGGACGAAGCTTGCTATCAAGTTCCATGTGACTAAGAGCAACACCAGTTAGTAGGTCGCGGAAGTATGCAACGTCTGTTTCTGGCATAGCAAGTGCAGGTTCTGCAGCATGATGTTCTTCTTCATCATACTTACCACCAGATAAGAACTGTTCTTCAACGGTAGCAATATTTTCTTTAGTAATTTGCCAAGAATAAATTGCTTGTAGAGCAAATTGACGTGCGTTACGACGTGCGGCTGGTTTCACACTGGCCCCCATTAGGAATCGATTTCAGAAAGAACGTTGATCATCTCAAGTGCGCTTAGTGCAGCTTCTGCACCTTTATTACCAGCCTTGGTTCCTGCGCGTTCAATAGCTTGATCGATCGTATCAACAGTTAGTACGCCGAATGCTACTGGAAGAGAATATTCCAGAGACACTTGCGCCAAACCTTTATTACATTCACTACAAACATAGTCAAAATGAGGCGTACCGCCACGAATTACTGTACCAAGAGATACAATCGCGTCGAACTTACCTGTTTTTGCAACGCGTTGCGCTACAAGTGGAAGTTCTACTGCACCAGGACAACGAACAACAGTGATGTTGTCTTCGCTTACTTGTCCGTGACGTTTTAAAGTATCGATTGCACCAGAAAGTAAACTTTCGTTAATAAAACTGTTGAAACGAGCAATAACGATAGCAATTTTTGCATTTGGCGCTGGGAAGCCACCCTCGATCACTTTCATAAGCCTTCCTTTAACTATTTTCATCAAGTGAGAATCGCCGGATTCTAGCATAAAACTGTGAGCAATATCTAATGCTAATTTAGAAGAGCAGACACCGGAGATGTAAAGATGATAGCCAAGCCTCGCTCCCAACTATTTAGGAGCAACAGGTCGCTAAGCGCCAACGCTTGACACGACAAAAGTCAGGCTCAGCGGCTGGGCTCTTTTTGTCCGATTTCGAACCAAAAGAGCCGCTCAAATCATCATAAATTATGTTGCTATAAACTAGTATGTAAGTGGTTACTCACAAACGTATTCAACAACGTTAAGACCAAAACCACCAAGAGCATGGTAACGCTTGGTGCTTGAAGACAATAGGCGCATATCATGAACACCTAGGTCTTGTAGAATTTGAGAACCGACACCAACGCGACGAGAAGTGCCTTGCTTCTTAGCCATGGTTGGTTGCTCGTTCTTATCTTGAGCTTCGAATGTCTTCACTTTGTGAATCAAAGAATCAGACGACTCTTCGTTGCCCAGAATAACCAACACACCACCTTCGTCGCCAATGCGCTTCATCGCCTTATCTAGTGACCAGCTACGCTCAGTACCACGATCAGAATGAAGCAGATCGGTGAAGGTATCATGCAGGTGAACACGAACCAGTGGCGCTTCGCCCGTTAAGTCACCTTTTTGCATTGCGTAATGGATTTGATTATCGATAGTGTCACGGTAAGTCACAAGCTCAAAGTCACCGAACTCAGTCGGTAGGTGACACTGTGCAACCCGCTCAATCGTGGTTTCTGTATTGTTACGGTATTCGATCAAGTCAGCAATCGTGCCTAGCTTGATGTCGTGCTTTTCAGCGAACACTTCAAGATCAGGGCGACGAGCCATGGTGCCGTCATAATTTAGGATCTCAACGATAACCGATGCAGGCTCACAACCCGCTAGGCGTGCTAAATCACAGCCCGCTTCAGTGTGACCAGCACGAGTTAGAACACCACCCTCTTGTGCTGTTAGCGGGAAGATGTGGCCAGGCTGAACAAGGTCAGCCGCTTTTGCATCTTTCGCAACGGCCGCTTGAACCGTCACCGCACGGTCAGACGCAGAAATCCCCGTAGTTACACCTTCAGCTGCTTCAATCGAAACGGTAAAGTTAGTGGTGTACTGTGCGTTGTTGTCTTGAACCATAGGGGCTAGACCCATGCGGCTTGAACGCTCTTTAGTCAAGGTTAGGCAGATTAAGCCACGGCCGTACATCGCCATGAAGTTAATCGCTTCTGGCGTCACATGTTCTGCTGCCATGATCAGATCGCCTTCATTCTCGCGATCTTCATCATCCATCAGGATAACCATTTTTCCTAGGCGAATGTCTTCAATAATTTCTTGAGGAGTACTAATTGGCATTGTTCTATATCCTTTGAAATGGTTCTGCTTCCTAGAACCGACACTATTTAAACCTGATGATATTGCTTCGCTCTACAAAGTGACGCTCAGCGCACTTCATATCAACGATTAGGCAAAACCATTCTGTTGTAAGAATTCCATCGTCAATCGAGATTCAGGTTCAGACTCTTGTTGCTGACCTTGCAGTAGCCGCTCCATGTAGCGCGCTAACACATCCACTTCTAGATTCACTTTACGACCAACATGGAATTGATCGATGGTGGTTTCTGAAGAGGTATGAGGAACAATCGTCAGCTTAAATGCATTCTTACGTAAATCATTCACAGTAAGACTAATGCCATCGACAGTAATCGAGCCTTTTTGAGCAACGTACTTTGATATTTCAGCGGGCATTTCGACCCAGAATTCAATAGCACGGCCTACTTGATTGCGTTCAACAATCTCACCCACGCCATCCACGTGACCCGATACGATATGACCACCGAAACGTGTCGTTGGTAGCATCGCTTTCTCTAGGTTCACTTTGTCACCCGCTTGGTAATCAACAAAGCCCGTTTTTTTCAGGGTCTCAAGTGACAAATCTGCACTGTAGCTGTGGTCATTGAATTCGACGACCGTCAAACACACACCGTTGGTTGCGATGCTATCGCCTAACTGAACGTCGGCCATATCAAGCTTACCCACGTTAACCGTTACGGTAATGTCTTCTCCGCGGGGAGTGATTGCACTCAATGTACCTACGGCTTCTACAATTCCTGTAAACATTTTAAAACTCTTTTTGTTGTCAACGACATGTATGTAGTTGGAGTGACTATTTCGAGATTGGTTTAGCCACGATGCGAATATCCACACCAACCTGTCGAACATCTTTAATTTCTAGGTCAATAACATCAGACATCGAAGTGAGCCCTAACGCGCCCATCAAACCTCTTCCGTCACTGCCCATAAGTTTAGGAGCTAAATAGAGGATTAGCTCATCCACCAGCTGTGCTTCAATCAAGCTTTTTGCCAATGTTGCACCCGCTTCGACCCAAATATGGTCGATATGATTGGCAGGTAATTGGCACATCAGCTCGTGCAAATCCAGCTGACCTGTCTCAGTGGTGCCGATCTCAACGTCCGCAGACGCCTCTGCGACTCTTAATACGGGTGTTGGCGATTGGTATAACTTGAGCTCAGGGCGCAGTTGGTTTTGACGATCAAGAATCACACGAACAGGCTGACGCACGTCAGCTTCAGCGTAATGAGCTTGTGTACTACTTGGTAATTCAGCCCAGCGAACATTCAGTGAAGCGTTATCATCAATCACCGTTTGGCTGGTTGATAATACTGCGCCCGCCTTTGCTCGATAATTTTGAACATCACGACGCGCTGCTGGCGATGTGATCCATTGGCTCTGACCATTTGCTAGTGCCGTTTGCCCATCGAGGCTAGCTGCCATCTTAAGCTGAACAAAAGGCATGCCTGTTTGCATGCGTTTAATAAATGCAGGGTTCAAGTCTAAAGCATCTTGCTCCAGTAAACCGATTTCAACCTCAATGCCCGCATCACGCAGCATTTTGATGCCACGTCCAGCGACTTTCGGGTTTGGATCCTGCATCGCGCAAATAACTTTAGCCACTTGAGCTTTAATCAAGCCCTCGGCACACGGTGGTGTACGACCATAATGAGAACAAGGCTCTAGTGTGACATAAACCGTCGCACCTTTTGCCTTATCACCCGACATTCGCATGGCATGTACTTCAGCGTGAGGTTCACCCGCTTTGGCGTGAAAGCCTTCACCAACAATTTGTCCATCGGTTTGTACAATCACACAACCGACATTTGGGTTTGGCGCAGTGGTGTAAATGCCGCGCTTCGCTAAATGGATAGCGCGCGACATCATTTGGAAATCTAGGGGAGAAAAGTTAGACATGACTGAGGGATTAATCCTCTAATTTAGCGATTTCTTCGCCAAATTCTCGAATGTCTTCAAAGCTGCGGTAAACAGAAGCAAAACGAATGTACGCAACTTTGTCTAATTCTTTTAATTGGCTCATGACTAGGTTGCCAATCATTTCGCTTGGAACTTCACGCTCACCTGTTGCACGGAGTTGTGACTTAATATTACTGATAGCAAGTTCGATCGCATCAGCACTCACAGGGCGTTTTTCCAGAGCACGTTGCACACCACCGACCATCTTATCTTCATTAAACGGTTCGCGGTTTCCATTCGACTTAATGACTTTCGGCATCACGAGTTCTGCCGATTCGAACGTAGTGAAACGCTCGCTACATGCAAGGCATTGACGGCGACGACGAACCTGATGGCCATCAGCAACCAGTCTTGAATCGATTACTTTAGTGTCGTTCTCTGAACAAAAAGGACAATGCATATCACCTCCAAATAATTGATTGTCAGTGTAACGGAATTGCCAAACGTTAGGAAAGAAAAAGGGCCAATTAAGGCCCTTTTGTGTGCTGATTCATTGATTATTGCTACGCGATAGCAATTTTTAAAATGAGCTGCAGAGTAAAGCTAACGAGAAACGTTAACCGCGAACAAGATAATTCGCTTTGCCCACCCACTTGTAGCTGGTCAGCTCTTCTAAGCCCATAGGACCACGAGCGTGCAGTTTCTGAGTAGAGACTGCTACTTCTGCGCCTAGACCAAACTGTGCGCCATCAGTAAAGCGAGTTGATGCATTCACATACACTGCTGCAGAGCCTACCGAGTTAATGAAACGCTCAGAGCTTTCTAAACTATTAGTCATGATCGCATCTGAATGGCTCGCGTTATGTACGCGCATGTGGTCAATCGCTTCTGCAACATCCGCAACCACTTTTACGCCTAGTGTGTAGCTTAGCCATTCGGTGTCAAAGTCACCCTCACCTGCATCACGCACGTCAGCGAAATCAGCAAGAAGCGCCTTCGCACTTGAGTCTGCCACTAATGTTACTTTATCCGCTAGGCGAGTTTTAAGCTTACCAAGAAACTCCTCAGCAACCGCTTCATGAACAAGCAAGGTATCTAGTGAGTTACATGCTGATGGGCGTTGTACTTTCGAGTTTTCAACCACATCGACAGACTTCTCAAGATCCGCGCTTTCATCAACGAAAATATGGCTAATACCGAAACCACCGATGATTACCGGGATAGTGCTGTTCTCTTTACACATCTTGTGCAGACCAGCGCCACCGCGAGGGATGATCATATCTACGTAGTCATCTAGCTTAAGTAGTTGAGAAACAAGCTCACGATCTGGCTTTTCAATGTACTGAACAGAAGCTGCAGGAAGCTCTGCTTTCTCTAGTGCAGACTGGATAACTTTTACCAGTTCCATGTTCGAGAAGAAGGTCTCTTTACCACCACGCAAGATGCTTGCGTTACCCGTTTTCAGACACAGTGCCGCAATATCAATCGTTACGTTCGGGCGTGCTTCATAGATAACACCAACCACACCAAGCGGTACGCGACGACGAGACAATGACATACCGTTTTCCAGTACTTTGCTGTCGATTTCGCTGCCCACAGGATCGTTCAGGCTAATCACGTTACGAACGTCGTTAGCGATGCCAGTTAAGCGTTCTTCATTCAGAAGTAGACGGTCAAGCAGTGCTTCCGTTAGACCCGCTTCGCGGCCCAGTTCGATGTCTTTCGCGTTCGCTTCTAAGATAGCGGCTGCATTTGCTTCTAACTCATCAGCGATGATCGCCAATGCCTTGTTCTTTTGCGCCGTTGATGCGGTCGCTAGGTGAAAAGCAGCTTCTTTTGCTGCGATACCCATGTTAGTTAAATCCACGTTTAACTCTCCCTAAATTCTGTCTGTCTTTGGATGAAAAAGGCAATGCGTACTACCAACATCTAGTGCAAAAGCCAGATGCGCCGTTCATCGCCTTGTCATCTCGAACTACTCTTGGATAACGACAAGGTCGTCACGGTGAATGACTTCTGACCCGTAATCGTAACCAAGAATGTCGCCAATATCTTTACTGTGCTTGCCTGCTATTTTTGCTAGGTCTTGGCTTGAGTAGCTAGCGATACCACGCGCGACTACTTTGCCTTTGCTGTCTGTAACTTGGGTGACTTCACCACGAGAGAACTCGCCTTTAACTCGAACCACCCCTTTTGCCAACAAGCTACTGCCTTTGGTGTTAACGGCATTCACCGCACCATCGTCAACCACGATGTCACCAGCAGAAGCTGGGCCAGCTAAAATCCAACGTTTACGGTTTTCAAGCGCCTCGGCTAACGGCAAGAAACGTGTGCCTTGAGGATTGTCACTCAAAGAGTCAAAAACCACATTTTCAGCACTGCCTGCTGCAATGATAACTTCAATACCAGCACGACGAGCGATGTCCGCCGCCTGCAGTTTTGTCGCCATACCACCGGTACCTAAAGTCGTGCCGCTGCCACCTGCAATCTTACGCAGCGTGTCATCAATGGTTTTTACCTCTTTGATGAGCTCTGCATTTGGATCTTTGCGAGGGTCTGCAGTAAATAGACCTTTTTGGTCTGTCAGTAGCAAAAGCTTATCAGCGCCACATAAAATACCAACCAGTGCCGACAAGTTATCGTTGTCGCCCACTTTGATTTCGTTGGTCGCGACCGCATCGTTTTCATTCACGACAGGAATAATATCGTGTTCAACGAGTGCGTTGATCGTGTCACGAGCATTAAGAAAACGCTCACGGTCATCGAGATCAGCACGAGTCAGTAGCATCTGGCCAATCTTAAGGCCATAGATAGCGAATAAAGACTCCCAAACTTGAATCAACTGACTTTGCCCAACTGCAGCAAGCAACTGTTTGCTCGCCATTGAGTTGGGAAGTGCGGGGTAACCAAGGTGCTCACGTCCTGCTGCAATTGCGCCAGACGAAACCATAACCACAGAGTGGCCTTGTTTTTTTAATTCAGCACATTGACGAACCAGCTCAACCATATGAGCACGGTCTAATGCCAATGTTCCACCAGTTAAGACACTGGTACCCAGTTTAACAACGACAGTTTTACGCTGCGCTGTTGTCCCGCTTTGATGATTTGTTGTCATGAAGTCTTTTATGGATAAAACAAATAAGAGGTGATGTTTTAGCAATCAACAGGGGAATTCACAAGCAGAAAAGGTGCGAAATCGCACCTTTTTACTTTATATAGAAGAGTAACCTTTAAAATCAGACGAATTCGACAGACTCTTCGTCCAATTGGATGCTGATTTCAAACTTACTTTGAAGTTCATCAACCAGTTTTTGGTGGAAGGCTTCTTGAGTTCTAGTGACCTCAGCAACCGCCTTTTTAGGCAGAGGTAATGAATCCCACTTGCCTTCAATGTTGTATTTACCAATGTTGTACTTCGCCGAATACCCCTCTTCCGACTTGTCCAACTCCATCCACCAGCCCCAGAACTCACGCTCTTCTGGTGATTTTTTATCGTTCACACACACTGATAAGCAATCAAAAATATAGTGACCTTCTTCTGATTGCGGCTCCCTCAAGTATGGCCCAATGGCCTTTAATACGTTTAACAAGCGATAATGCGTTGGTTCTTGTGTCACTTCTGACATATTGAATCTCCATTTTCAATGTTAAGAATGACGTTACTCAGACTGCAATACGTTGAAAATATGCAGTTGGATTTTATAAATTTTCTCTGAGTATCAGGTACTTAATCTGTACACTTTTCATGCTTAACTAATTTAGGAGAAATGTCATCTAAATAATTCATCCTCAAGCCACTTTATCGCTAATTCGAGGGATTGCTCATAACCTTGTGTAATTGATTTCGATTTGATTTTCTTTGCCTTGCCGTAATCACTGTAAATAGCAACCAGTTGATTATCCATTGGCGGTGACACAGGATCACCTTCTAAGGCTAACGCTAAGATAGGAACGCTGGTTTTGCTGTTCGACAACAAGCCTTGCACCTTCAAAGACCACGCCATCAACTGACCAGAAAGACTATTGATATCAACAGCACCTTTACCTAAACGAGAAGCCAGTACATCTAAATGCATCTTCGGCATCTGCTTTAGTTTATCGGCATGCACAAAAATATCGTGAATTGGCGCACCAAGAGAGATACACGCTTTGATCTTCTGTTGCTCGATAAACGACAGCCTCACCATCGCATTGCCGCCAAAACGGAAACCAAACAAGCCCACTTTATGATGATCAACCCATGGGATATTTGGCAGCTCGTTCAATACCGCTTGGTGCAGGCACGAAGAATCTTCGGTTAACGGCCAATGAGAGCTGTGACCTATCGATGGCATATCGACAGTAAGCATCGCAATGTTCTTTGGCGCCAGGTAATCCCTAAACAAACGCCACATGTCCGTTTGCAAGCTATCCAAACCTGCACTCACGATCACAACTGGTTGCGGTTTGTCGGTTTTCGCTAGGTGTAGGTTGGCTTTGATTTTCTTGTTTTGATACGGCACCTCAATCTGCTTAACAATCAGCTTGGTATGCTTAATTGCTTCAGAATAGGCTGCATTTGCTAATACTTGGGCCTGAGCCGCCAAGTTGTCATTCTTTAGGTGCGGGTAACCTGCAATGCTGAAACATAAAGACGCCGAGAACAGCTCTTCAGCCACCTCTTCACCGCTTTTGTCGTTGGAACGGTTCTGATGCAACATGCCCAACTTGGTCCACTCATAGGCCCAGTTACCACTGCGGTATCCCATCACGGTATCTAGCCACTCATCGGTAGTACGAGAGTTGTCTGACGACGCGATTCGAGCCAGTACGGCTTCTTGCTCAATAGGGTTCACGCCTTGCCATACCCACTGAAGACGTCTTAGGTTTCGGTACCATGATGAGTTTTGCTGTTCACGCTTCTCATCCAATAACGCTTCAGAGCTTGGCATGTATTGTGTCAGCATTGAGGTCTCTTTTGCTTGCTTGTGTTTTACAAACAAGGTTTCCGAAAGGTTCGAGCTCGTTTCTTCTGATTCAGACATTGGGACACTTAATAAGAAATGATTTTGACTAATAATATAAAAAAAAATGACCCTATAAAGGGTCATTTCTCAAAAAACTAAGTTTACGCTTATTTTGACTTGCGATTTACTGGCTCAACGTAGCTTAGGCTAGTATCCCAAGGTTGCTCAATCCATGTGTCTTGAGCGATATCAACAATGTACTCGTCTAGTAGGTGAGCGCCAGAAGGCTTAGCACATACAGCGATCAGTTTTGCTTTAGGGTACATTTCGCGAAGCTTACGTGCAGTGTCACCACTATCAACAAGATCTTCAACGATTAGGAAACCTTCGCCGTCACCTTCAGGTGCTTTAACGACAGTCATATCACGTTGGTGATCGTGGTCGTAGCTAGAAATACAAATCGTATCTACGTGACGAATACCCAGTTCACGAGCCAAGATTGCACCAGGAACCAAACCACCACGGCTTACAGCCCAGATACCTTTCCACTGCTCTGCTGGCATTTGCTTTTCTGCTAGTTGACGGCAGTAAGTCTGCATGTTGTCCCAAGTGATAACGAATTTGTTGCTCATAGTATAAAACCTAATAATTTTTCATGTTATTAGAGGCTATGCCAAACATAGCCTCTTCAGCGTTTAAGCAGAAATCTAGACGATTAAGCGAAAATGTATTTAAGAATAAAGATTACCGACATGATCCACACAGCAGGTGAAACGTCGCGACCTTTACCACTTAGCAGCTTAATTGCAGCGTAAGCGATGAAACCTAGTGAGATACCCTCAGCAATAGAGTACGTCAGCGGCATAAGTAGACATGTTACCACGACTGGTGCTGCTTCCGTAAGATCACGCCAATCAATGCCAACTAGGCCTGACATCATCAGAATTGCTACATAGAAAAGCGCGCCTGATGTTGCGTACGCCGGAATCATACCTGCAAGTGGTGAGAAGAAAAGAGCAAGAAGGAAAAGTACGCCCACGACAACAGCCGTTAGACCAGTACGACCACCTTCAGCAACACCTGAAACACTCTCTACATATGAAGTCGTGTTCGATGTACCTAGAAGAGCACCGATAGACGTTGCTGTTGAATCAGCAAGCAGTGCTTTGTTCAGGCGAGGTAGTTTGCCATCTTCTTTGATTAGGTTCGCTTTTGTAGCAACACCCACTAGCGTACCCGCTGTATCGAATAAGTCGACGAATAGGAAAGCAAATACAACAGAGATCATACCGATTTCAAATACTGCAGAGAAATCAAGCTGCATGAAAGTCGGAGCAAGGCTTGGTGGTGTAGACATGATGCCGCCGTACTGAACGTCACCAATGATAATGCCAAGAGCGGTAATAGCTAGAATTGCAATCATTACTGCGCCTTTCACACCGCGGTGTACAAGGGCAATAGTAAGGAAGAAACCAAGAGCACCAAGGATAGGAGCAATAGCAGTAATGTCGCCAAGTGATACTTTAGTTGCAGGGTTAGAAACCACGATGCCAGCATTGCTAAGTGCGATAAACGCTAGGAAAAGACCGATACCCGCAGAGATACCTACACGCAAAGACATAGGAATCGAGTTGATAATCCATTCACGGATCTTAAAGATGCTCAAGAAAATGAAGATCACACCCGAAACAAACACTGCCGCTAGAGCAACTTGCCACGTGTAACCCATACCCATCACAACCGCGTAGGTAAAGAAGGCATTCAGGCCCATACCTGGAGCTTGAGCAATTGGGTAGTTAGCAACAAAGCCCATGATGAAACAGCCAATAGCAGCCGCTAAACAGGTTGCTACAAATACAGCGCCGTGGTCCATACCAGCATCAGCTAGGATCATTGGGTTTACAAAAATGATGTAAGCCATTGTTAGGAAGGTTGTTAGACCCGCGATGATTTCAGTGCGCACATTGGTGCCGTTTTCACTGAGTTTGAATAGCTTTTCGAACATTATCGAATCCTATAAGGGTAAAAAGTAAACGGTTGCGTAATCGATTGGCTTTGGATTATAAAGTTATCAAATAACAAATTCCAGATAGAATTAAGGCTCTAAATAATATTTATCAGAATGACGTATGAAACCAAGCGATTAAAAATCACATCTAAAAAGAAAAATACACATTAAAAACAATAGACTAAAAACAATTTAATGGTCGTATTTATTTGATTACTTTTTCAACCATCAGTTATTTTCATTAAGAATCTGGCGCTAAATTTGCCAATTCAAACCCACAAGAGTTGTCCGATTTTCAACAGGATTGGTAATAAGGCTCAAATTGACATTTTGCTGTTTAAAAAAACAACCGAGCATAGTCGTAGATAGATGATGAATCAAAGCTGAGGATAAAAGTAGCAGGCAAAAAAAACGCCACTCAAAACTGAGTGGCGGTAGAATCTGTCAACCAAAAGGGTTGTAAGAGAATTCCAATATATAGGGGTGAACAAAACTGTTCGAGTTACATGCTTATGGTATTAGTAACCAAAGCTTGTAGGGTATGCAAAGTTGCTAGTGTAAACAGAGTTGTTAAGCCAGAACATTGCAGATGGTAAACCTTTCATAACTATCACCTTAATAAATCAATAAAAAACGAATTTGATTTCTCGGTTCCTTGGAGGCGATAAACGGACTCATCCTTTGAGCATTTACTCTTCACTTCAGAAGTTGGTTACAAATATACCTTAAAGAAAAAAGATTACAAGCACTCTTTGCTTCAGGTCACACTTTTGACCAGTTCGGGTTATTTTGCAAACTTAATTTCGTAATAAAACTACAAATCAGACTTAAACAAACGTTTGCTTGCATCTTTTATAAGCATCAGAGCACTTATACAAGATCAAATGAACAAGATGGCGTTCAAAATTTGAAGCATTTCAGGTTTAGAAGCGCTACTCGTCAAAACACTCTAATGGTATGCTGTCGGCATCAAAACAGACCTATATTTTAGGTTTTTGCTCTATGTTTATACCCATAGAAAGCCTAAATATATGGTTATCAAATAAAAAAGGAGTCATCCGTGTCTGAATTCCATTCTGAGATCAGTAAATTATCCCCTGCCCCTATTTGGCAGTTCTTCGATAAGATTTGCTCAATCCCACACCCTTCTAAGCATGAAGAAGAGCTTGCTCAATACATTATTGCTTGGGCAACAGAACAAGGGCTAGATGTACGCCGTGATCCAACGGGCAACGTATTCATCAAAAAGCCTGCGACGCCGGGCATGGAGAACAAAAAAGGTGTTGTGCTACAAGCTCACATCGATATGGTTCCACAAAAGAACGAAGATACGGTTCATGACTTCACTAAAGACCCAATCCAACCGTACATCGACGGTGAGTGGGTTACTGCAAAAGGCACAACGCTTGGCGCAGATAACGGCATGGGTATGGCATCATGCTTAGCGGTTCTTGCATCAAACGAAATCAAGCACGGCCCAATCGAAGTTCTACTAACTGTAGACGAAGAAGCAGGTATGACGGGTGCATTCGGTCTTGAAGCGGGTTGGTTAGAAGGCGACATCCTTCTTAACACCGATTCAGAGCAAGAAGGCGAAGTGTACATGGGTTGTGCTGGCGGTATCGACGGCGCAATGACATTTGACGTTGCTCGTACTGCAATCCCAGCAGATTTCGTGACTCGCAAACTTACGCTTAAAGGTCTAAAAGGCGGCCACTCAGGTTGTGACATCCACACTGGTCGTGCGAACGCGAATAAACTACTTGCTCGCTTCCTGGCTGGTCACGCAAAAGAGCTAGACCTACGCATCGTAGAATTCAAAGGTGGTAGCCTACGTAACGCGATTCCTCGTGAAGGTTTCGTTACTGTTGCTGTTCCAGCGGCAAACCAAGAAAAACTGGCTTCGCTATACAACTACTACACAGAGCTACTTTCAACAGAGCTAGGTAAAGTAGAAGACAGCATCGTGACTTTCAACGAAGAAGCTTCAGTTGAAATGGGCGCACTTGCAGCTGCTGACCAAGATCGCTTCATCGCAGCACTTAACGCGGCGCCAAACGGTGTGATTCGTATGAGTGATGAGATTGAAGGTGTTGTTGAGACATCTCTAAACGTAGGTGTTATCACGACAGAAGAGAACTCAATCACTGTACTTTGCCTAATCCGCTCTCTGATCGACTCTGGCCGTAGCCAAGTTGAAAGCATGCTTCACTCTGTAGCAGAGCTTGCGGGTGCGAGCATCGAGTTCTCTGGCGCTTACCCAGGTTGGAAGCCAGACGCAGATTCAGAAATCATGCACATCTTCCGCGACATGTACGAAGGCATCTACGGCCACAAGCCAAACATCATGGTTATCCATGCTGGCCTTGAGTGTGGTCTATTCAAAGAACCTTACCCGAACATGGACATGGTTTCTTTCGGCCCTACTATCAAGTTCCCTCACTCTCCAGATGAGAAAGTGAAGATTGATACGGTTGAGCTATTCTGGAACCAAATGGTTGCGCTACTAGAAGCAATCCCAGAAAAAGCTTAATTCGATAAGCTACGTTTGTTCAATAAATGGTGTTTACAGTAAACACCATTTATTCAGACAAAATAAAACAGGTACTCAATGAGTACCTGTTTTTGTATCTAATCTTTGCAACCAGCTAAGACATTAAGCGCGTGACGCTGCGTAGCTCTCTAGCTCATCAATTGACGTTTGTGCAACGACTTCACCATCGATAAAGTACGTTAGTATCTCGCCATCACGAACACCGATTAGTGTCGCTCGCTCACCAGATTGGTAAGTGATATCCATTTGGATAGTGTTTTCATCAATCTGCTGCATCTGACCTTTTTCGATCATATTTACATTAGTGATTGGACCTACAGGCGCTTCCGTTAGAGACGGAACTAGCTGATGGTTGATATCAATGTAAGTATCCACCTTAGTATCAAAGATATGCGGCGCACCCGTTAGTGGGTTGCTACCAGTCCAGAACTCTAGTGAGTTGAATACTAGGTAATCCGCTGCAACCGTTAGACCGTATGCCGGTGCCAACAGTAAGTTTAAGCCGCCACGTGCGTAACGGTTATCAACGGCTTTAAGGTTGAACTTCATTAGGTAACCGGTTACTGCGTTGCTACCAACACAGCCAGATAAAGCAACAGATACCACTGCAAGTGCTACAACTTTTGAAATTGTTTTTTTCATTTTCATCTCGATATTTGAAATTGGCCGCCATAAAATGGCGATGGATAATAGCAAGTGCCAAAAATACAATTATCAGAGTTAAATCAATAAATTGCCAGAAAACCTTACAAATAAAAAGAGTATTCCAAAGGGGGCGCCATCCATGGAATACCGTTCCCGATACACCTCCACAAAAAAGTTTTGTCGTTACCGTAAACCGATTGATTCGTACTAAAAATCAACGATTGCTACATTCCGTGTTAACGAATTATCACCATGTTGAGAACAACCTAAATGGCAAGACTAAAACCTAATCAACCATTCGAATTACTTGGTTCTACTGTTCAGCCAGGACAGCGAATGGAGATTGAACTGCAAGCAGCTCAGCTTTACACGCACTCTCCACTTTCGATCCCGATTGAAATCATTCACGGTCGCCAAGCAGGTCCAACACTGATGGTAAACGCTGCGATTCACGGTGATGAGTTAAATGGTGTTGAGATTGCACGCCAACTCACCAATGCGATCGATCCTAAGAAATTGAAAGGGACATTGATTGTCGTGCCGATCGTTAACGTGTTCGGCTTCATCCATAAGTCTCGTTACCTACCAGACCGTCGCGATCTAAACCGTTGCTTCCCTGGTAGCGAGAAAGGATCGTTAACATCTCGTATCGCTTACACTTTCTTCGAGAACGTGGCTAAGCACTGTGATTTCATTCTGGACCTACACACGGGTGCGATTCACCGTACGAACTTGCCACAAATTCGTGCGAACCTTTCGAACCCAGAAACCATGCGCATCGCAAAAGCGTTTGCGACACCGGTGATCATCGACTCACCCCTACGTGATGGTTCACTGCGAAGCGAAGCGGAAAAGCTAGGTATTCCAGTACTGACATACGAAGGTGGTGAGGCGCTGCGTTTTGATCACCTAGCAATTCGAGCAGGCTACCTTGGCATTCACCAAGTAATGAAAGAAATCGGCATGCTGCGCCCGAACCGCAAGAAGCTACCAGAGCCAGTATTGAGCAAATCCACCAGCTGGATTCGTGCAGAATCAGACGGTATCTTGCGTAACATGGTGAGACTGGGCGAACAAGTTGAAGCAGGACAAACACTTGCTTACATCAGTTCTCCATTAGGTCACCAAGAGAGCCAAGTTATCACGACTAAAGGCGGTATCGTGATTGGCCAACAAACGCTACCTTTGGTGAATGAAGGTGATGCTGTGTTCCACATCGCTTACTTCAAGCAAGACGATGAAGAAGTAGGACAAACCGTAGAAAGCTACATTGAAGAAGTAGCAGAAGACGATTGGTTAACTACGCTAAACAACTGATTAAGGCTTGAGAGAGCGATGTAAAAAGCAAGAAGCCAAACCGTCGCTCTTAAGCAAAATAGCAACGAACTCGACAAACGAAAAAGCCCCAATATAGGTGACTATATTGGGGCTTTTTTATAACTCCCTTATCTTAAAATTAAGGGACCTATAAATTAATCGTGCACCGAATTACTCAGCGTCTTCTTGCTCTTCTGCACGAGCTTTAGCGCGTGCTTCACGTGCTTGCTCAGCTTTAAGCTCTTTAGCGTGACGTAGTTCATCGCGCTCTTTACGTTGTTCCGCTTTACGCTCGTTACGTTCAGCTTGGTTTGCGATGAAAGATGCTAGCTCTTTCTCAGCCCACTCTTGTGCAAGCGCTTCTGTTTCGAAACCAGACTCACGCTTAGATACTGTTGTGCTGCGAGACGTTACTTGACGAGTAATCTCAGCACACCAGCCGTTGCGTTTTTCTGTAAGGCGGATATCAAATTTTTTGTTCTTAGACATGTTCTATTTTTTCCTAAGGGAGATCATTAAGGGATCGGTCAACTTTGATAACTCCATCTAAGTGAGCATCTTTTAACACCATCCCTTGGTAAGCGCGGTATTAGAGCACAAATCAACGAATATTGCTGCAAATATTTGCAGCGGATCACACTCTAGTGCTGCAAATCGTTTGCGGCTCATTTTTAAGCACTCAACAGCTTCTAATCCCTAACAATTTTAGCCTCATTTCATCGACAACCATGAAATGAACTATGCTCAAACAGAGATAAATGAGTCGTCTAACCCGTTAGCTTGGTAGGCGTTAATTATCTCCCCCTACTCCGCCCATAATTAAAATAGCTAAGGAGTTGCTATGGATAGCTTCATCAAAAATTTACCGAAGGTTGAGCTGCACTTACACGTTGAGGGCACACTGGAGCCCGAACTGATGTTCGAACTGGCCAAGCGCAATAACGTATCGATTCCCTTTGAGAACCCAGAGCAAGTGCGAGATGCCTATCAATTCCATAACCTACAGTCTTTTCTCGACATCTATTATCAAGGCGCCAATGTACTGATTCATCAACAAGACTTTTACGATCTCACTTGGGCCTACCTATTAAAGTGCCGACAAGACAATGTGGTTCACACTGAGATTTTCTTTGACCCGCAAACACACACAGAGCGTGGCATAACCTTCGACACTATTATCACTGGCATCACTCGTGCACTCGACCAAGCAACTCATGAACTTGGGATAAGTAGCCAACTGATCATGTGCTTTCTACGCCACCTCGATGAAGAAAGTGCGTTCGAGACACTCAAACAGGCTCTGCCTTACAAAGATAAAATCATTGCGGTTGGTTTAGATTCATCGGAACAAGGTAACCCGCCCGAGAAGTTTAAACATGTATTCCAAGAAGCGCTCAACCAAGGCTTTCTGACTGTCGCACACGCCGGAGAGGAAGGCCCAGCACAAAACATTATTGACGCATTGAGCTTGCTAAGTATCACCCGGATCGACCATGGTGTTCGCTGTATCGACGACGCAGAACTCGTAGAAGAGTTGGCAGCAAAACGTATTCCGCTGACAGTTTGTCCGCTATCAAATACCAAACTAAAAGTCTTCGATACTATGGAGCAGCACAACATTGTCGAACTGCTGAGAAAAGGGCTCTGTGTCACCATCAATTCCGATGACCCAGCTTACTTTGGTGGCTACATGAATGACAATTTCCTCGCGGTAGCCAATGCCCACCCAGTCACCCATCAAGAATTAGCCCAGTTCAGTATTAATGCCGTGGAAGCGAGTTTCATCTCCCCTCACGCCAAAGAGGACCTGATTACGCAGGTACGTCAATACTTGATAGCGAACAGTCAATAAGTTGATAAGCGTTAATTTCAATCAAAAAAGGGAAGCTCAATGCTTCCCTTTATAATCAAGATACTGAAATCAATTTACCCTGGATGACCATCCACTCTTGGCGTAAGTAACATCATTCCGAATTTCCAGATAAACAGACCAAACGCCAGCGTCCATAAGCCAGCAGTGATGTTCACCATCTCAAACAAATAACCAGGGAAGAAGGTGACACCTAAGCTACGTACCAGCGCTGCCACAAAAATTGCAGAGAATGCGAGCGCCATGTTTGGTCCTTTATAGATAGCACGGCCAGTGTGTCCCATGGTCACGCGGCTGATCATCGCTAAGATAAGCCCGCTCAAACCACCAATCGCAAACAAGTGCAGCATGTTGTGACTGGCAAATGGATTATCTAACAAGCCACGTAACAACAAGCTTAGCGGAATACACACATATGCAGCGTGCAGCGACCACACCAAAGGTTCAGATAGCGTTGTCCAAGGTTTCCAGCGGATGAAGCGTACTAGTTGAGCAACACCAGCAAAAACCATTAATCCGCTGCCCACTTGAGCAAAGGCTAGAGGGAAGAAGCTCAAGATAAACAGCCCCACCAAAGGTAGATTCGCTAACCATTCCAACCACACTAATGGCTGCGCTTTTTCAAAGTTAAAGCGACGAGCGGTAAAGAATGGGATGACTCGCCCCCCCATCACCGATAGTAGTAAAGTAAACCACCACAGCATAGCTTGCCATACCGCTGACGAAGGAAACGGCGGCATCCCCTTAATGGTCGCGTAACTCGCAAAGTTCGCCACAATCGCCAGTACAAACAGTGGAACGAAGAATAGATTTTTCCATCCTTTCGACTGCACGACTCGAAAGCCAATCTCGTAAGCAGAAAAAGCCAAAAATAGCGCTTCAATCGACGAAATTAGCCATAGCGGTGCCGGCGTCCAAAATAGAATACGAGGTGCCAACCACAAGCCGACCAGTGCGGCTAATCGATAATGCTTGGTGCCATTAACCCCTGTCCATGTTTGTACGGCCGTCAGTACAAAGCCAACAACAATCGCCATCGAAAACCCAAACAACATCTCATGCACGTGCCACCATAACGCGGGCACCTCTAGAATTTCAGGTTGGCCGTTTTGGAACATGATGACCCAAGCCACAATCGCAATTACGGCATAAACACTGCCTAGAAAGAAGAAAGGTCGAAAGCCTAAACGCAAATAGGCTGGAATCGCGTCTTCCACACTTTTATCTGTGATATTTAACAAACTCGCTCCTAACTCTCAGATAAGAGGCCAAGGTATTACCTAAACCTGAATTTGGTGTGCATCAAGCTTGATGCAATGTGCAGTTCACATAGCATGAAACGCGCCAACAAGATAAAGCCAGTAAAAACAACTACTCACAAGGTTCATTGTCCAATAAAAAAGTCAAAACCACACAACCAAAAGAGTCATAAAGACATACAAGGGTGTAAATAGAAACTTACTGACTTTTATGATTGCGCCACATATAGTAAGACTAGACTTAAATGGCACAACTCAGACAAGGAACGCGATGTATATTTTTGGTTATGGCAGCTTGATCAACTCCTCCTCTCGTCAACTTACCGGTCAAACGGGTCAAGCAATCCCAGCGATTGTTCATGGCTTAGTGCGCCACTGGAGTAAGATCGACGACAGTTACGTGTTATCCCCTTTGATCGTCAATCTTGGCGAAGGGCAAGTGAATGGTGTTTTACTTGAAGTCGACGAGATAGCGCTTGCTGAATTTGATCGTCGTGAACGCGGCTATCACCGCATCGAATTAAAAGCCGATCAGATAGAGAGCCAAACCGAATTCAAAGAAGATCAATCTATTTGGGTTTATGTGAAAGACGAAATCAAGGCACCTTGTGAAAACAGCCCTATCGTTCAAACCTATGTCGATACCGTCATGGCTGGGTGTTTAGAGGTGTCTGAAAGCTTTGCTGCACACTTTGTTAAACATACACAAGGTTGGCACCACCCATTAGAAAATGATCGCCACCAGCCGAAATACGGTAACCTAGCGGGAGTGTCTGATCACCACCATAGGGTGATTGACCAACTCATCAAAAAAGGAGCCTAGAGGCTCCTTTTAAGATTACATACTCAGATCAAATTAAGAACCGAAATGATACTCTACACCAACGAAGAAGCTATCGAAGTCCAAATCGAGCTCACCACCGCCTTCCACACCAATTGCCACAGAAGATGCACGGTAGCCACCAGAAACAACCACACCCGATGTAAATTTATAGCCGGCTTCTACACCGTAGTTAAAGCTGAGGTCACTTCCGTCATCTGAATAAGTTTCGTTTTCTCCATAAGGGAGGTTAGTCTCATATGTCCATGTGAGATCTGCCTTCGTGACGCCTACACCTGCGATCGCGCCCAAGTAAAGTCCTGAATCGGAAAAGTAGTACTTAGGTTTAACATTAAAATTAAATGACTGAGCTTCAACTTCAAATTTTTCTTTTTCGAAATAATTATAATCATTTTCCATCAAGGATTCAGTGAAGGTCCCAAAATGGATGTACTCAAACTCCCAAGCCAGACTAAAGCCATTCGAATATTGATATTCCGTACCAAGTGCAATACTGACACCAGTACTTGAGTCCACCTTAATCGATTCTGCATCCAATTCTGTCTTCAATACATCAGCTGCAACATACCAATTATCATTCGCTTGAACTGACGTAGACGCAGCAACTGCACCTAAAGCCATTAATGACAGGGCTTTTCTCATTATAATTCCTTATTTACCAATATTTTACGTAATCTTTAAAACTCGTAAGTATAAGTAAATGAGCACATTGAGTCACTCTAATATTTATAAATTGAGCAGTGATGCATAAATTCTACAAATACTTTATTCACAGTAAGTGTGAAATCACTCGAATTTCAGCTGGCATTGTGCTTTGAGAGCCCCCTGTACAACTGCGATTGCTATCATCGACTCATGTCGTTCTACGCTTGTGTCATTCAAAAATTCTGCCACCGCCAGTCAGGCTCCAAATCCTAGACAAAAGTTGCACATTCGGCCTAGTATGAGCTTTTCCATCGACTGTTTTTTGAACGTCATTAAATCAAACGGGTGAAATCGTACCTTTACAATCAGTCTCTCTTTGCTGTCATTTATGACTTAACCAGCCTTCTCCTCTCAATACGAGCTCGTATTTATCAAAATACGCACTGCCAATTTCGTAGTACTTTTAGCTTAAGCGCTGCAAACTGTAAATATAGACAGGAAACCATACCGAACATATCAATTACCCCATTGAAAAAACAACCAATAGCTGTTTATAATCCATTGAATTTAAATAAAATATTTAATTACAATTAGATTCAAAACAACATAAAGTGGTTAAACATTGATTTTACTGACCGCTAATGTATGGCCTTTCGTTTGACTGCGATGGGACTATGCAATCAAGGGATACATTGCCTTTAAACTGAAAAATTTCAAAGCAGCGCAATGTTCCAATTACAGGAAGTGAGTATGGCTACGTTAAAAAATATCGCGCTTGAAGCTAATGTTTCATTAGCTACCGTTTCTCGAGTTCTCAATGAAGATCCAACATTAAGCGTCAAAGCGGAGACCAAAAAGCGTATCTTTGAGATTGCAGATAAGCTAGATTATAAAATCAGTAGCTCGCGTAAAACGGCGAGTAACAAAAAGCAGCACCACTTTCTTGCACTGTATAACTACAAACAGGACGCTGAAGTTAAGGACCCTTACTACTTATCAATTCGCCACGGCATCGAGAACCAGTGCGAAAAGATGAATATTGGCCTAATCAACTGTTACGAAAGTAAAATACAGACAAATTCACGCCAAGTTAGCGGTATTTTACTCGTTGGCAGGATGACTAAAGAAGTTATTGAACAAGCAAAGAAACTCACGAGTAACATCTGCTTTGTTAACTATACAGATCAGTCAGAACTTTATGACTCCGTTGATATTGACCTCGCCCGCATCAGCAAAGAAATCACCAACTTTTTCATTAACCAAGGTTACGAGCGCATTGGTTTCATTGGCGGGCAATACGACAGTCGCACCCCAGATCTTCGTGAGATAGCCTTTGCAGAATACGGTCATTTGAAGAACGTCGTCAGCGAGCAAGATATCTACCGAGGCGAGTTCTCTAGTTCTTCAGGCTACAATCTGGCGAATCAAATGCTAAAAAGTGGTAACTACCCCAAAGCAATATTTATCGCATCAGACTCAATCGCAATCGGTGTTTTACGTGCCATTCATGAACATGGATTAAGCATTCCAGATGACATCGCGATGATCAGCATCAATGATTGCCCAACAGCTAAGTTTACCTTCCCATCTTTATCAACCGTCCGTATTCATTCTGAATTAATGGGAACTCAAAGTGTTAACTTATTGATTGAAAAATCACGTGACGCCCGAAGCATACCATTAAGAGTTTACGTGCCGAGCGAGCTCAAGTTACGAGACACGACAAAGTAGCTTATCTTTCATTTAAATAAAAAGGCTGCCAGCTATGGGTGGCCTTGAAACATAGAAACAATGTAAGCAAACGGCAAGCTATCGTAGCACTTGGCCTACCATGATCCTTTTACTTTCATTCCTGCACGTTGAGCTCTTATTGCTACTTTTCAGTGGTAGAAATCCGATCGACTCACACCATGAAACATGCGAATAAGTTTCATCACAAAGAGCTAGAATGTGGGCAATACGGGTTTATTCAAAATATCTTAACCCTTATTCGTAATCCGGACATTAATTTGATAGTGGTTTACCCAATAACCACTAAACTATAGACTCGCCTTCCCTTTTTTTGAGAAAACCTAAATGCCTAATGCTGATTCCACCCTAAACAAACGCATGGGAATCGTTGCGCTCACTTGGCCAATTTTTATCGAAGTGCTGCTTCGAACTGCACTAAACACCAGTGATGTATTCATGTTATCTGGGTACTCAGACAAAGCCGTGTCTGCCGTTGGTGTTATCTCTCAGATATCCTTTTTCCTAATCATCGTATCGACCATGGTCAGCAGTGGTACTGGTATTCTCATTGCCCAATACAATGGCGCCTCACGCGATACAGAAAGCGCTCAAGTTGGCGTTGCCAGTATCATATTGGCGATTATTACGGGTGTATTGCTGAGTATTTTCGCAGTGCTAGGTGCAGAGTACTTTATTCCGCTTTATCAGCTTGAAGCTCAGGTTGAGCAGTACGCACAAGAGTACTTGTTCATCAGTGGCGCCCTCACTTTCAACGTCACGATAGGTGTGGTGCTTACCACTATCCTTCGCAGTCATGGTTACTCTAAATCTCCAATGGCCATCAATATGATTGCTGGTGTTATTAATATCTTCGGCAACTACTGCGCGCTCTACCAACCTTTTGGCTTACCGGTATACGGCGTTCAAGGGGTAGCCATTGCAACCGTAACGAGCCAAGTGATTGGCATGCTTATCTTGATTGGTGTGGTCAGAAGCAAAGGCATAGACTTACCCGTGAAACAGTTTAAATCGGTACCAAAATCTATCTATCAGAAGATAATGAAGATCGGTTCGATGAACGCGGGTGAAGTGCTCTCTTACAACATGGCACAGATCAGCATTACCTTCTTTGTCGTTCAGATGGGCACATCATCACTGGCGGCCTTTACCTACGCTCAGAACATCGCACGTCTCTCGTTTGCCTTTGCTTTAGCCATTGGTCAAGGTAGCCAAATTCAAACCGGTTATTACATTGGTAAAGGGTGGATCGATGAAATCACGTCACGTGTACAGCGCTACTTTGTGGTGGGCTTCATCGCTTCAACCACGATCACCTGTGTGGTTTACCTATTCCGTTATGAGATTCTCGACCTATTTACACAAGATCCTGAGATCATCGCATTAGCGGCAGGGCTGATTGCGGGGTCAATCATTCTCGAAGCTGGTCGAGTATTTAACCTTATCTTCATCTCATGCTTGAAAGCAGCTGGCGATATTAAGTTCCCAGTAAAAATGGGCATCCTCAGCATGTGGGGCATTGGGGTTGCCATGAGCTATTTACTCGGCGTGCACTGGGGGTATGGTGTGCTTGGTGCTTGGATGGCGATCGCGATGGATGAATGGTTCCGAGGCATCATTATGGCGTACCGCTGGCGAGCAAAAAAATGGACTCGTTTCTCGCTTTAAGTGATTGAAGATACGTGAGTAAATTAGACTGATGCAAAAGAAAAAGCGCTAGGGGGAGCTAGCGCTTTTTAGACCAACTAAATCCATTTAGCCTGGCAGTTTTTTAAGCTATATCATATGGATATAACCAATTTTTTTGCTTAGGTAAATCAAAAAGCCTATTCTTTACGACTGCTTTTAGTCGTAAATTAAGTATAGTCGGACTGTAGAAAATGGAAGGAATTATTTCATTTATTTTTGATGTCTTGCGAATAACTCAAGTAGAAAAGCAGCCCAGATGAACTAACCTTTAATCATGAATAAAAACCTTGATGAGAGGCAATATGGGTTCAGAGACAACGCCTTCTAAGACCGCCTCTCAGACAGAACATTCAGACTTGTTATCGTCGTTACTTTTTGAATTTAAGAGAAATAAATTAATCTTATATTTCATTGCAATAACAACACCTCTCACCTTACTTACCAGCCTGCTAGTACCCCGTGAACTCGTGTATGATGTCTACACTTACCTTGAGGTATTAGCCATCATTAGTTACGTCTCCTTTGTCTTATGGGCGACTTACTTCTACTTTCATATGCTTTTTACCAGAGAACAAAAGCCAACAATAAAATTTTTAAACAAATTCAAAACACTTCTTTGTCCCATATCTAAGCCAATCAGTTTCATCATTTTGATGGTCTCGCTCAACGTGGCCTTTTCAAACTACACTTTTTTAAAATCCCTCATCCCATACTTTAACCATTATGCATTTGACCTAGACTTCTACTATTTAGACAAATGGCTACACTTCGGCTTCTCTCCATGGGAAGTCACACACTACTTGTTCCCTGGAGCACTCTCTTCATTGGTGATCAGCGCGCTATATAATTTATGGTTTTTCCTTATGTGGGGCATGCTTTTGTTCTTTGTCATTGATAGGAAAAACGAACTACTCCGCAACCAATTTCTACTAACTTTCTTGAGCTCATGGTTAGTGATAGGCAACGTGGTGGCCACACTACTCTCTTCTGCTGGTCCAGCTTTCTTTCATCACTTCGAAAGCCTTGATGCTTATGCTCAGCTGATGCAGAGGTTAGAATCACAAAGCGAATACCTTTCCGAACAGGGCTTGCTGCCGCTTTGGATGCTTTCAACACAAGACATGCTCTGGGAAAACTACATTGATGGCGTTATCATTAAAGGCTCGGGAATCTCTGCTATGCCTAGCTTACATGTCACGATCGCAGTGTTGATGGCTATGACTGCATACAAACTCAACAAAAAACTCGGATATGTGGCCTGGGTGTACACCTTCATCATTCAGATAGGTTCGGTACATTTGGCCTGGCATTACGCCGTTGATGGTTATGTGGGAGCCTTATGTGTCGTCATTCTCAGGCACTTAATCGGATACCAGCTTAGACGGAACCACCAATCAGTTACCCAGCATCAATAACAATCTCCACCGCTTGCGAAATCACATCTCTCAAGTGACTATTCTTATCGTCTAAATGCTTCCCCTTGCGATAAACAAGCTGTATGTCGAAATCGGGAACGTCTATCGGCGGAGCAACAGCGACCAATGAGCCCTCTGTATTTGCACCATTTCTCGCGACCAACTTAGGGACTATACATAACAACTTTCTACCACTAATCAGACGTTTAACGGTTAAAAAGTTACTCGATGCAATCGCAACCTTTCGCGAATAACCCAGAACAGCAAGTTTTGCGTCAACTGCAGTTTTTAACTCACCACTTGGCGAGACTAACGCATGCTCTACAGAAACAAAGGATTGCAATGATATAGGTAGTTCAATATTTAAAACGGATTCATCTAGCAAACACACATGCTGCTCGGTATAGAGATGTTTCGTACGATACAGTTTTGGCACCTCTCCGAAACTGCCAATGACGATGTCTAACTTCGCCTCTTCAAAGACATTTTGATAATTGGTTCGATTGACATTAAAAAACGCCACCTGAGAGCTTAGAGAAGACTGCTTAATAAAGTCGAAGATCATTGGACCAAACATCTGCTCTGCGTAATCCGTCAGGCCTATTCTCCAAGTGCCTTTATAAGTGGCTACATCAAACGATTTAGAAAGTAGTACTTCAGATTGGATCGTATTAAGCAAAGCATCGACAGTGCTAGATAACTCTCTCGCTCTCTCCGTCGCCTCCATCTTGCTCCCAACTCGCTCAAACAGAGGATCATCAAACAACTTTCTAAGTCGCTGAAGGCTATGGCTCATCGCAGACTGACTGACATAACAACGCTCAGCAGCTTTACTTACACTGTTCGTTTTGTACAACGCTTGTAACGCTATCAATAAGTTAAGGTCGATTCCTTTCCAGTTAAAATCAGCCATTCAACAAAACCCATTTCATTAATAGTTATAATTAAAACAATTAATTTGAATCATAGTGTAAGTCACCATAAATTACGCTAAACATTTATCTGGAATCGATCATGCTTTCAATTTTTAAAACCTTTTTCTGGCTTGGCTGGATTAGCTTTGGTGGACCAGCTGCACACATTGGCTACTTCCGTAAAACCTTTGTTGAGAAGCTTAACTGGCTATCTGATGAAGAGTACGGGCAAATTGTCGCGCTTAGTCAATTTCTACCTGGTCCAGGTTCAAGCCAAGTTGGCTTTGCGGTTGGCTACAAAAGAGGTGGCTTAACGGGTGCGATTGCTGCGTTTATCGGCTTTACTTCCCCATCTGTCATCTTAATGTTGATATTAGCTTTGGTGAGCAATCAGCTATTGGAAGCGCCTTTATTCAATTCAATCATTCACGGTTTGAAGTTGCTTGCAGTTGTAGTGGTTGCTGATGCCACATTTGGCATGTACAAAAACTTTTGCCAATCGAAAGTCGCGACCGCTTTATGCGTCATGGCAGCCGTAGTTCTCCTGTTACTTCCGGGGATCTGGCCGCAAATCTTGGTACTTCTATTTGCCGCAATCATTGGCAGCAAGTTTTTGACCTCACAAGAAATTAAAACCCTTCCATCAACACACAAGATCTCCATAACACCGCTCGTTATTTTCGTTGTGCTCTTGGTTGGCCTTCCTCTGTTCAGTGCATACTCTCAAGGTATTGAGGTATTTGGGCTGTTCTATCAAGCTGGCAGCTTAGTATTCGGTGGCGGTCATGTGGTACTTCCATTGTTGCAGAATGGTATTGGTGACCAACTATCCCAAGATGCTTTCCTAACGGGCTATGCTGCAGCACAGGCTGTACCTGGTCCTATGTTTACCTTAGCGACATACTTAGGCTATGTATTAATGCCATCGGCACCAATTACTGGTGCATTGTTAGCGACAATCGCCGTGTTCTTACCGGGCTTCTTATTACTCCTGGGTGTTTTGAAAAACTGGCAGGCAATTGCAAGTAAACCATTAGTTGCTGGTGCACTTACCGGTGTGAATGCAGCGGTAGTCGGGTTACTACTTGCGGCTCTGTATCAGCCAATCTTCACAAGTGCAGTGAGTGACGGTTTAGACTTCGCTCTGATCATCGTAGGTGTGTGGCTATTGAAAACGGTCAAGATGCCAATCGTAGGGCTTGTCGGTGCATTCATGTTATTTGGCTCATTTATAGGTTTATTGAGTTAAAAATAACGAAACTTAGCCTATAAGCTTGGTTCAATGAAAATTAGAGGACGAGTTACGGTCAGTGAATAAACGTAGCTTGAGGAACAAAGCCAAGATTGAAGAGATGGACGCTTTACAGATAGCTACTCCCATTTAGGTTTCAACTACACTCTGAAAAGAGCTTTCATAGTTCCACGTATAACCATCTAATTTGGTTATACAACAACTCTACGAAGTAAAAAACCGATCAAAAATAGCAGTGATTTATGATTAATGATGCCCACGAGACATATCATATTTTTCAAATATTAAAACAGGGGTTGACTCTATAAGCTAAACAAGAGCCTACATGGATAACAGAAAACGCTAATTTTACTCCCTAAAAGAAAAAATCATGGTACATTTAACATGATTTTAACAAAAATAACTTAGCGAAAAACATGGAGTTAGACAATGATTCAGCCTAACGAGTTTAGCCAAGAACAAGCAACAGCTCTCCCTACACCTAATGATATGATTCTTAAATGGGCAGAAGAACGTCCAAATGAGGTCTATTTAAAACAAATTATTAACCGCCAGTTTGTCGAGTTCACGTACAAAGAAGTGGCTGATAAAGCACTAAAACTGGCGTCTGCACTAGAGGCACTCGGTGCCGAGCCTGGCGATCGAGTCGCGCTTATTTCTAAAAACTGTGCGGAATGGTTTATCTGTGATCTTGCCATGATGTTAGGAGATTTTGTCAGCGTCCCAATTTTTCCTACCGCAGGTGCAGATACCATCCAATACTGTATCGAGCACAGTGAAAGTAAAATTGTGATTGCAGGTAAACTGGATGACCCTAAGGCAACACAACAAGTACTAGATGACAACACAAGTTTGATTAGTATCTCGCTACCCTACGATACCGCGCCACAGTGCCAACATACATTTGAACAGCTCATCGAAGCACATGAACCAACCACCAAACGTCCTCAGCATCACGATGACAAGCTTATGTCTCTTGTTTACACATCGGGGACTTCTGGCCTACCAAAAGGCGCAATGCTCACATACGGTGCCTTTACGTGGTCAGTTCAGAGACTGATCGATCATATCGGTATCCAAAAAGATGACCGTCTGTTCTCTTACCTACCACTGGCTCATATTACAGAACGAGTCTACATCTTTGGTTCTTCAGTCATGGGCGGGGTGGTAACGGCGTTCCCAGAATCTTTAGACACCTTCATTGATGATGTGAAGATGCAGCGTCCTACTCTGTTTATTTCTGTCCCTCGTTTATGGACCCTGTTCCAACAGCGCATCCAAGATAAGCTGCCACAGAAAAAACTGAATATTCTGCTGAAGATCCCGTTCATTAATAACATCATTAAGAAGAAGCTTGCTGATGGCTTAGGCCTGGATCAAGCTCGCGTTCTAGGCTGTGGCTCCGCACCAGTATCACCAGCGCTACTAGCATGGTACGAAAGCGTTGGTTTACACATTACCGAAGCGTGGGGGATGACAGAGTCTTTCGCTTACAGCACATTAAATTATCCGTTCAGAGCGGATAAAATTGGTACGGTTGGTAACGCTGGCCCAGGCATTGAGCTTAAGATTGCCGAAGATGAAGAGATTTTAGTTCGTGGTAAAGGCCTATTCTCTGGTTACTACAAAAATGATATTGCGACGCAAGAATCGTTTAATTCTGAAGGCTGGCTGCACACCGGAGATATTGGGGATATTGATAGCGAAGGCTACCTCACCATTCGAGGGCGTAAAAAAGACACCTTTAAAACTGCCAAAGGTAAGTTTGTCGCGCCAGTGCCAATCGAGAACAAACTCTTTGAGTACAGCCGCGTAGAGATGATGTGTCTGATTGGCCTTGGCTTACCTGGTCCAATTCTGCTTGTTGTACCACATGACTTCCCTAACTTTGATCGCTCTCGCTACGAGAGAACCACTAAACGAGTGATCGAGAGAATGAATGAGAAGCTCGCGTCTCATGAGAAGATCAAGGGCGTACTGATGATCAAAGAACCATGGAGTATTGAGAATGGCGTGTTAACACCAACGCTCAAGATCAAACGCCATGTGTTAGAGCAGAAGTATCACGAAGTGGGCCACAACTGGCCGAAAGATAAATTGGTGGTTTGGGAGGAGTAACCCTTTCTTAAGCTGGGCTTTTATTCGTAAAAAGTGCTTTTGAATAAATAGGCGTAACTCGGGTAATAACTGAGTTACGCTTTTTATTTAAGTGTAGCTTCTCCTATTCCCAAAACGCTTTCCTCATCTCTTTCTGTACTTGTGCTTGCGTTAACCCAATATCGTTTAACAGATGCTCAGGTAAATCAGCCAAATGCTGTCTTGTTTTTGCATTTTGTCTAAACTTCTGAACTTTGAAATAGAATTTCTTAATCAAGGAAAGATCATTTGAGCGCTTATCAAGTTCGACTTTAACTGTGCCTGAATTCATAACTTACCCCTTCTATACTTTTATTCTCTATGTTTATCTGCTTACATGGCTAATATTCAACCAAAGACAGTCAACCGACAAACGATAGATACTGGCATTCAGTTAAGGAAAACTAATGTGAGAGAGCGTACCCCACCATTCCAAGGGATCTACTACTTCTATATCGCAGCCGACAAAGGTAGCTTTAAGCTCGCTGCAGAAACCCTGTTTGTTACTGCAGCAGCGGTAAGCCAACAGATCAGGCAACTTGAGGACTGGCTAGGTGCAGAACTCTTCATCAGACAACACCGAAAAATTGTGCTCACTCATGAGGGGGAAGTTCTGTATCTTCAAGCGAAGAAAGGCTTTGCTCACCTTCAAGATGGCGTAAGAAGAATCAACCAAGACCCTAACCCTAATCAGTTGTCAATTTCGACCGTTCCATCTTTTGCCCAGCATTGGTTAGTGCCAAGGATTGGGGATTTCAGAGAGCGACATCCAGACCTTTCTATGTTGATTGAGCCGACCAACAAGCTGATCACCTTTGAGGATTCAAGTATTGATATCTGTATACGCTACGGGCACGGTAACTACCTAAACTTAGAGTCGCGCTGGCTAATGGATGAGGTGTTATATCCTGTTTGTCATCCGCTCTATCAGGAGAAGTATGGAATATACAGTGTCGAGGACCTGCACAAAGCCGAGCTAATTGAAGACCGATGGCCCGACATGGATTGGTCAATATGGCTTAATGAAGTAGGCGTTGAAGGCGGTCACACCACGTTGCAGTTTGATGGCTCTCACTTTGTACTAGAAGGTGCACTCTCTGTTCAAGGAGTCGCCTTAGTCAAACACAGCTTAGTGTATCGATACCTGCAAGAAGGGAAGCTAGTTAGAATTGGTAATACAGCGCTAAGACCAAAATACAACTATTTCTTATGTGCGCCGCCGGGATACTTTCATCGCGACAAGATTCAACGCTTCTCCAAATGGATAGAAACGCAGGTCAGTGAGTTTGGTAACAAAGGAAGGGAAGTGCTCAATATCGTCGATACCGACTTCTCATTGAAATGGTCGGGAAACTCCGATGGCTAAACTGATATACTGAGAGCAAATAAATGACGAGTAAATCTCATGACACAAGCAAATAACCCACTTCACGGCATCACACTGCAAAAACTACTAACAGAATTGGTTGAACATTACGGTTGGGAAGAGTTGAGCTACATGGTAAATATCAACTGCTTCAAAAAAGATCCAAGCATCAAATCGAGCTTAAAGTTTCTGCGCAAAACAGAATGGGCACGAACTAAAGTAGAGCAAATCTACATTGATTTAAAGCGTTAGCCTCCCCCAGTTGTATCAGTCCCGTATTGCTGAATACGGGATTCCCCCTGTGTCTACTTTTAAGGGGCCGCATCAATCTCGTATTATGATTCCCATAAAACAAAAGCCCCGCAAGCTTTCACTTGCGGGGCTTTCTAGTTAATTTAGAAAAGAGCTAATTACTTACCAGCTTCTTTGTCTGCTTTAACTTTAGCGATTACTTCGTCTGCCACGTTTGTTGGACATGGAGAGTACTGTAGGAATTCCATAGAGAATTGACCACGGCCTGAAGTAATAGTACGTAGGTGACCGATGTAACCAAACATTTCTGATAGTGGTACGTCAGCTTTGATACGTACGCCAGTAGCGCCAGCTTGTTGATCTTTGATCATGCCACGACGACGGTTAAGGTCACCGATTACATCACCAACGTGATCTTCTGGAGTAAATACGTCAACGTTCATGATTGGCTCAAGAAGTTGTGCACCCGCTTTAGGCATAGATTGACGGAATGCGCCTTTCGCTGCGATTTCAAATGCGATTGCAGATGAGTCAACTGCGTGGAAGCCACCGTCGAATAGTTCTACTTCAACATCTAGAGTTGGGAAGCCAGCAAGAACACCGTTTTCCATCATAGATGCGAAACCTTTCTCAACTGCAGGCCAGAATTCCTTAGGAACGTTACCGCCAACAACTGAAGAAGAGAACGTGAAGCCAGAACCTGCTTCGCCTGGTTTGATACGGTAATCGATCTTACCGAATTGACCAGAACCACCAGATTGCTTCTTGTGCGTGTAGCTATCTTCAACAGCTTTCGTGATTGTTTCACGGTAAGCTACTTGAGGAGCACCTACTACAAGGTCAACGCCGTATGTACGCTTAAGGATATCTACCTTGATGTCTAGGTGAAGTTCACCCATACCTTTCAGGATAGTTTCGCCAGTTTCTTCGTCAGTCTCAACTTGGAAAGATGGATCTTCTGCAACCATTTTACCGATCGCGATACCCATTTTCTCAGAACCGCCTTTATCTTTTGGAGATACAGCGATAGAGATTACTGGAGTTGGGAAGATCATTGGCTCAAGAGTACACTCGTGCTTCTGATCACATAGAGTGTGACCAGTTTGAACGTTCTTCATACCTACAACAGCGATGATGTCACCAGCTTGTGCAGATGTAAGTTCGTTACGCTCATCAGCTTGCATCTCAACCATACGGCCGATACGCTCAGTTTTACCTGTTGCTGAGTTAAGAATTGTATCACCCTTCTTCATTACACCAGAGTAGATACGGATGAACGTTAGAGCACCGAAACGGTCGTCCATGATCTTAAATGCTAGAGCACGTAGAGGCTCATCTACAGATACTGTTGCAACTTCACCAGTTGGTTCGCCAGTCTCTTTATCAGTTAGAGGCTGAGGATCAACTTCAGTTGGAGCTGGTAGGTAATCTACTACAGCGTCAAGGATAAGTTGCATACCTTTGTTCTTGAATGCAGAACCACAGAACGTAGGGAAGAATGCGATATCACGAGTACCTTTACGGATACAACGCTTGATGTCTTCGATAGAAGGCTCTTCACCTTCCATGTAAGCTTCCATTAGGTCATCGTCTTGCTCTACAGCAGTTTCGATTAGCTCTTCACGGTATTGCTCAACGTCATCAACCATGTCCGCAGGAACATCTTTGATTTCGTAGTTTTCAGGAAGACCAGTGTCATCCCAAACGTATGCTTTACGGCTTAGTAGGTCTACAACACCAACGAATTCATCTTCGCGGCCGATTGGTAGAACCATTACTAGCGGAGTAGCGCCTAGAACGTTCTTAACTTGGTCAACAACGCGGTAGAAGTCAGCACCCATACGGTCTAGTTTGTTAACGAAGATCAGACGAGATACTTCTGATTCGTTAGCGTAGCGCCAGTTAGTTTCTGATTGAGGTTCAACACCACCAGAACCACAGAATACACCGATACCGCCATCAAGTACTTTAAGAGAACGGTATACTTCAACTGTGAAGTCAACGTGTCCAGGAGTATCGATAACGTTTAGACGGTGATCATTCCAGAAACAGCTTACAGCTGCTGATTGGATAGTAATACCGCGCTCAGCTTCCTGTTCCATGAAGTCAGTCGTTGATTCGCCATCATGTACTTCACCGGTCTTGTGGATTTGACCAGTTAGCTTAAGGATACGCTCAGTGGTAGTTGTTTTACCCGCATCAACGTGCGCGAAAATACCAATGTTTCTGTATTTCGATAAATCTGCCATTGTCTTACTCTGTTAATAGGATATAAAATGCGCGCAGAGTATATCACAATCTGTGAAGACTGATAGCTTTGCATGCATTTGGGACTAAAAAACTTTGCCTTTTCCTAACATGTAGAAAAAGGCACGCTGTAGAAACAATCTAAATGATTGTTAATTATAGTGCTAACCTCAAGCCCAATCGGCGTTCAAGTTAGACTGAATTGCTGCTGTATAGATTAGCTGAAGTGAGTTCAATTACAACTCATCAAAAGCATTAATTGCCTCTGATAGTTTTTTCACTCCGTGGATTTGCATTCCTGGGATACCACCTTTCGGCATATTAGCTGCAGGAACAATTGCTTTCTTAAAGCCGTGTTTAAATGCTTCATTCAAGCGTTCTTGCCCACTAGGTACAGGACGAATCTCACCCGCTAGGCCTACTTCACCAAAAACCACCACATCTTTAGGTAATGCACGGTCTCTGAAACTAGAAAGTAATGCCATGACTAATGCAAGGTCAGCACTAGTTTCGGTTACTTTAACACCACCGACGACATTCACAAACACATCTTGGTCAGCCATTTGTAAACCGCCGTGTTTATGCAGCACCGCGAGTAACAAAGAAAGACGGTTCTGCTCAAGACCAACCGCGACACGACGAGGGTTCGCCAACTGGGAATAATCCACAAGCGCTTGGATCTCAACAAGCAATGGGCGGGTCCCTTCCCATACCACCATCACTGAACTGCCTGATGTCTCTTCTTCACCACGAGACAAGAATATAGCCGATGGGTTGCTGACTTCTTTTAGCCCTTGACCAGTCATCGCAAACACACCCAGCTCATTCACTGCACCAAAACGGTTTTTGTGGCTGCGCAGCGTTCTGAAACGGCTGTCTGTTCCGCCATCTAACAACACTGAACAGTCAATAATATGCTCAAGCACTTTAGGGCCCGCCAGCGTACCATCTTTAGTTACGTGTCCAACGAGAAAGATTGCTACATTATTCTGCTTAGCAAAACGAGTCAGTGCAGTGGCTGACTCACGAACCTGAGCTACACTTCCTGGTGAAGATTGAACATCAGCGACATGCATTACTTGGATCGAGTCGATAACCATGATCTTAGGTTGTTCTTTTTCGGCAACCTGACAAATCTTATCCACGTTCGTTTCTGAGAGCATCTTTAGATGCTCTTTTGGCAATCCAAGTCGAGACGCACGCATCGCGACCTGCTGCAAAGATTCCTCACCCGTGACATAAAGGGTCGGAAGTTGCGAAGAGAGCAAACACATAGTTTGTAACAATAGTGTCGATTTACCTGCACCCGGGTTACCACCAATCAGGATCGCAGCGCCAGGTACGACACCGCCACCAAGCACGCGGTCGAGCTCTTTAAAGCCACTACTAAAACGTGGCACTTCCTGCAGGTCGATTTCTGACAGTGTTTGAACCGAAGACTCTGTTGCGCCACCAGCATAACCACTCAATCGTTCATTGCGCGCTACCTGAGGTGAAGCGGCTAACCTAACTTCTGTAATTGTGTTCCAAGCACCACACGCATTGCACTGTCCTTGCCAACGTGGGAAGTCAGCCCCACAGTCATTACACACATAAGCTCGCTTTGCCTTAGCCATAAAACCTCAATAATTTACCCAGTTACACAATGATGTTGTCAATTTGTGACTTATTTGACCGTACGGGTGCAAATAAACGTTGCAGTCATACCACTTATATTTAAAGATCGATTTAAACTAGTCGATAACATAAATGTACCGTCCATTCTAACAAGAAAAGTATGCAGCAATCTGAAATTCTATCTGTAGCAGAGCGTCTTATCCCGGCTTATCACGCCGAAGATTTCGAGTTCCTTCTTTCTCAAATGACAGAAGGTGAATCGCCGTCTCTGAAACTACTCGTTAAAATGGAACTGAATCGTATCATGGCTCCGTGTACAAAGAGCATTGATTTACGCGGACGCATCGATAATGAGTGTCGTCAATTCACACTCGATGGCCGAAAACACTGGCTCGACGACATCGCTTTAAATGCCTATCAACGTGGTACAAAAAAATTCAAAGGCTACACCGAAGGGGCTTGGGAGCTAGTTATGGCGCCAAGAATTCAGCCTCTGCGTAGTGTGGTTAATAGTGCCTCTCAAAATACTCAAGAGATCACCAGTGCCAACAGCCCTTATGAAGCTGAAGCCATTAACCTAGGTTATGACTTAAAGCGTCAAGAGAACCGACTCAAGATAAGCTCACAAGTTGAGGTCACCACTTCAAAAGGACAAAGCCTACACGGTGTCACGGTCGATATCTCTCCTTCAGGTGCAAAATTCAAAGTACCAAGCGTCTTTCGCTATAATCTAGGTGAAATCATCAGCGTTAAGTTTACCGAGCTAGTTGAGAAGTCACTCGAAACCGATGTAAACCAAGCAGTAGAATTTCGTGTGCTTGGGATTGATGAGTCCTATGAAAATGACGCGGTTAAATTCCTAAGAACCATCAAGGTAAGCGACAACAATATTGTGGCGCGTTTACTTGATGAGTCTTTAAATAGCACAAGCAAGAAAACCAGCCACGAAAATCAAGATAGAGTTATTCGAACCCGCACTCGAGGTATCGAGCACACCTATCTAAAACACACTTGTAACCTTCCGCTGTTCTTTAGTGGCAGTGAACTCAAGCTTGCACTGCTTACGGATAACAACCATCCGCTATGGCAATACTGGCACGACGAGCGAAACCAACAGGCACTAGGAACTCTGTTCAACGAACAGCGCATGAACTTACTGGCGAAGCCCGGTGTGAAAGGCACCAGCAACGTCATCTATTCATTTACTCATGAACATCAAAATAAGACGCTGTTCTATTCGATGATGTTACCTGAAGCGACTCGTGAACAAAGACAACTGTTCTGGCACATTGGTGGTAAGCGTAAAAGCTGGAAGGCGTTCAAATTATCTGTATTCGAATTATCAGAAACGGAGCGACAAGCTTTAGCCAAACATTCAGACACGCTAGCGCAAAGCTCAGCACAACTGACGCATTGCGGTATATTGCAAGAGATTGGCGATCACGAGAGTGCTGCGGATTACTTATTGAGTGAAAAGCCACGCATTCCAAGCAGTGAACTGAACCGCTTCCGTCACCCACGAACTGTGGTTGGGAACATTCAAAGCATCTATTTTGACTCTCAGACCCGTCGTAAAGAACCGAGATACCAGTTTAAGTCACCGTTGCAACTTACCTCACAAGATGGCGCAGCGGCAAACGGCCACACCTTAGATATCTCGAAACGTGGGTTGAGCATTACTCTTGAACAGCCAATGGTCCTCAAGATCAATGTTCCGGTGATCGTGACCTTTAATGAGCTACAGCTTTACGATAAGAATCTGCCATTAAGCACAGTACCTTATCACGTGATTCGTGTGAGCCCCAATGGCCGAAATGTCCAATTAGTAATTGCTGAGAACGCTAAGACAATGCGTACTATCGCGTTCCTGAATGGGCTTATCGATCAAAACCAAAGCAAGCTGATTAAGAAGAGAGAAATACTGCCAACGAACTCCTTACTTGAGTCGCTGCACAATATTTTGTTAAGCAAGATGGTCAGTAGCCCTATCTTTATTGATAAACCAAGTTCAACACTGCGTTGTAAGATCATTGGTGTGAATTTCCCACTCAATAAACACCTGACTTTATTGGCGAAACTTGGACACAACCAAAAGTTCTCACTGGAGCCTATATTTAAAGGCCACACCAATTCGCTGCTGGCTGAGCCCCTAAAGAGAATCGAGGGTGCAGAGCCTAAACACCACGACGTCTATATCGCTGCGGTGAAGCTCGGCGACAAGATCCAATCAGTACATACTAAGTTGGTGAAAGACTTTGCCTCGGCAAAAGAAAGAATCTTATTCATTAAGAAAGCGCAGCACTTAGGTGATGTGTATGTACTTCGCGTTACGACCGCGCCAATCTTCAATCCATTGACCACCTTATTCCAATCGGATTTAGAAGAGCTTGCTCGTATCAGCATGCACCAAGCGAAGAAGCTAGAAAACGAGATCACCGCGTTTATCGGTTATGGTGAGATAGAAGATATTACCGATGAAGTGTTGATCCGATTGGAGCTAACGCGTTAGTCATAATACTCCATCATCTCCAGGTACAATAAAAAAGAAAAGCAGGCTCAGAGCCTGCTTTTGTGTCTTTGTAATATCACACGATTAAATAATCATGCTGTTGTGAACCTTTACGGTTTCGCCTGCCAGCTGATTTTTTGTTGCTTAGCCAACGCGCCAGACAGGATACACAATACCCCACCTAAGCCAGCATAACGCACAGCAGTTTGAGCTTGTTGCTCGACTTTTGGTTTTGCATGGAAGGCAATACCTAAACCAGCAGCGCCCATCATCACCAAGTCATTCGCGCCATCACCAACAGCAACCGTGTTATGTAGCTCCAACTCATACTCTTCAGCCAGTTCGACTAAGATATCGGCTTTGGTTTGCGCCGAAACTACATCACCCAACACTTCCCCTGTCAATTTACCCTTAACGATTTCTAAAGTATTCGACTGGGCATGATCTAGGTCTAGCGTGTCTTTTAAGTAATCAGAGAAGTAAGTAAAGCCACCCGATGCGATAGCGGTTTTCCAACCCAGTTTGTTAAGCGTATTCACCAGTCCAACTAAGTCAGGCATAAAAGGCAGTGATTGGCGCACTTGCTCTAGAATCGACTCATCCGCACCTTTCAGTGCTCCAACTCGTTGACGCAGGCTTTGTTCGAAATCTAACTCTCCTTGCATAGCACGCTCTGTAATTTCAGAGACCAACTCTCCTACTCCAGCGAGCTTGGCTATTTCATCGATACACTCGATCTGAATCGCAGTGGAATCCATATCCATCACGATCAAACCCGGCTTAGATAAGTCTGGAACTTCGCTAAGGCAAGCATAATCAAGCTTCAAAGCCTGTAGGATTTCTTCATGTGCTGGCGTTAGGTTGCCAGACATTAATGCCACTTCGTAATGGCCAACTTTCCACGTATCTAAAACGATGTTGTAAATGCCAGTGAAAAAGTCGATGTCATCGAAAGATTGCGGTGATAGGTACTCGCCAAATACAATCCAGTTAGCTTTGGCTTTAGCGAGTTGAGAAGCGAAACGAGTCTCGGGGAGTCGAGTTAATAATGTAGTATGCCTTTTTATCGGCAGATATTTCTGAGCGTCCATGTGTATGATTCCTAATTAACTATGCTAAACGTTAACCTATTGCAATTTGAAAACGCAAGTCTCAATATGTCTTAATCATAACATTTGTTTATTTCAGGCCCCGTGAAACATGAATGAATCATTGTTCTCAATACGTAACGCTTTGCGAATGTTAGCCCTCATTTTGTTGGCTACTATGTTCGTCGTTACGATTAAAAATACGGTCGTGATCAGTAAGGGTAACGAGAAGATCCAAGCGAAACAGCTCGAGACACTTACCAAGCTGCTTATCTCTCAAGCTTCCCTTTCAGCCAGCAAAATGATCGCACAACAAGACCAAGAGCGACTGCTTGACCTGACCAATCAGCTATCTCAAGATCGACTGGTGTTCGATACCACCATCTATGATGCAGAAGGCATTCGACTGGCTTCGAGCGAAAAGGCGCTGTCAGTACGTGAGGTACTCGGCTTAGATACACCACTTTCAACCGCGAGTATCGGTAGGCAACAACTCGTTGAGCCCATTTACTCGAAAGAAAACAACATCATCGGTTTTATCCGCGTCACCTTTGAGACAGGTAAAATGACAGCGATATCGGATCACCACTACCGCAAAAGTGATCGCTACATGATCGGTATGGTATTAATGGGCTTCGTCAGTGGTGTGCTGTTTATTATGTTGATTCGTAGAAGACCAACCAAGTCAGGCGAGAACTTACTTCTGAAGAACGTAAATTCATAAATAGCGCAATTACGTTATCCAATAAAAAGCCCCGACGCTCAGGCAGCAACGGGGCTTTTTGTTATCTGTTACTTTATCAAGCTACAGTGAAGAACAATTACTCTTGGTCACCAAGAAGTACAGAGTCTAACGCAATAACCATCATGTCGTTGAAGGTTGTTTGACGCTCATCTGATGTGGTTTGCTCACCTGTTTTGATGTGATCAGACACGGTACAGATAGTCAGAGCTTTTGCGCCATATTCAGCACACACACCATAGATGCCAGCCGCTTCCATCTCTACACCAACAATGCCGTATTTATCCATCACTTCAAACATTTCAGGATCTGGCGTGTAGAAAAGCTCAGCAGAGAACAAGTTACCGACTTTTACATCAACACCGCGTACTTTAGCCGCGTCTTCTGCCGCACGAACCATTTTGTAGTCAGCAATAGCGGCAAAGTCATGACCTTTGAAGCGAATACGGTTCACTTTAGAGTCGGTACATGCCCCCATGCCAATCACGACATCGCGCACTTTGATATCTTCGCTCACTGCACCACAGCTGCCGACACGAATGATCTTTTTCACACCAAAGTCTTTAATAAGCTCAGTCGCGTAAATCGAACAAGATGGAATACCCATACCGTGCCCCATTACCGATACCTTACGACCTTTATAAGTACCTGTGTAACCAAACATATTGCGCACGTCACACACCTGAACCACCTCTTCTAAGAAGGTTTCAGCGATGTATTTAGCACGTAGCGGATCGCCAGGCATTAAAACAACATCAGCGAACGCACCCATTTCAGCATTAATATGTGGAGTAGCCATTGAAAATATCCTTAATATCAAAACAAAAAAGAAAAGAGAGGTCTCCCTCTCTTTTATTCATTACCAATTATAAAAAGCTTTCACCGTATTCCATTGGCGAAGTACCAAAGTAAGACGCCAAGCTTTGGCCGATATCAGCAAACGTATCGCGGCGGCCTAAAGAACCAGCTGGAACATTTTTACCGTAAACAATCACAGGGATATGCTCACGAGTATGGTCTGTACCTGGCCATGTTGGATCACAACCGTGGTCAGCAGTAAGGATAAGTACATCATCCTCTTTCATCATATCGATGATTTCATTGATACGACCATCGAAGTACTCAAGTGCAGCAGCGTAGCCCGCAACATCACGGCGGTGACCGTAAGCTGAGTCAAAATCAACGAAGTTAGTGAAGACGATGGTGTTATCACCTGCTTCATTGATCGCTTCTTTGGTTGCTTCAAATAGCGCAGGGATACCCGTTGCCTTTGTTTTCTGAGTAATACCGCAACCCGCGTAAATATCAGAGATCTTACCGATTGAGTGAACGTTACCGCCCTTCTCATCAACAAGCTTCTGAAGAATCGTTGCTGCCGGTGGCTCAACAGAAAGGTCACGACGGTTACCAGTGCGCTCAAATTGACCTTTACCTGGGCCAATAAACGGACGCGCGATAACACGACCAATGTTGTACTCTTCTAGCTCTTCACGAGCAATCTGACAAAGGTCTAATAGGTTTTGCAGACCGAATGTCTCTTCATGACACGCGATTTGGAATACTGAGTCCGCAGAAGTGTAGAAGATTGGTAGGCCAGTCTTCATGTGCTCTTCACCTAGGTTATCTAGAATCTCAGTACCAGATGAGTGGCAGTTACCTAGGAAACCAGACAAACCTGCACGCTCAAGAATGCGATCAGTTAGCTCTTTAGGAAAGCTGTTCTCTTTGTCGGTGAAGTAGCCCCAGTCAAACAGTACCGGTACACCTGCGATTTCCCAGTGACCTGATGGCGTGTCTTTACCAGAAGACAGCTCAGCAGCGTGACCGTAAGCACCAATGATTTCTGCGTCTGCATCCATACCCGGAGCAAAACGACCTGTAGACTCTTTGTGAGCCATCGCTAAACCTAGTTTAGACAGGTTTGGTAGCGTCAGAGGACCTTGACGATCGGCATTGTCAGCAAGACCTTTATCACAATGGTCTGCGATGTGACCCATAGTGTCTGAACCTACATCACCGAATTTGTCTGCATCCGCTGTCTCACCAATACCGAATGAATCTAAAACTAAAATAAATGCTCTTTTCATTTTCTTCACCAACTTATTGCTCTTTGCACCAGCGCTTTTGATTATCGGTATACGCGAGGTATACCGATAGCGGTTATTTACACGTCTTCAGAACGAATCTGACGGTAAACGTCTGGTGTTGCTGTATATTCTCCGCCCACAGTGATTGCATTTTGTAATGCCGTTGCAGCTTCTTGCCACTGTTGTTCGTTGCGAGCATGAATCATTGCTAATGGTTTCTCATCGCTTGCCACTTCGCCAAGACGAATGAAGCTATCGAAACCGACTGCGTAATCAATGCTGTCCGTTGCTACGCGACGACCACCGCCCATACCAACTACAGCCATACCAATTGCACGAGTATCCATTGCTGATACCACACCGCTTTCTAGCGCGTACACTGGTTTAATAATTTCTGCTTTTTCTAGGTAGTTATCGTAGTTTTCTACGAAGTCTGCTGGACCACCAAGGCCCGCTACCATTTTACCGAAGCACTCTGCTGCTTTACCGTTATCCAGTACTGCCATCAGTTTTTCGCGCGCTTCTTCTGAATCTTTTGCAAGGTTGCCAAGTACTAGCATTTCAGCACACGATGCCATCGTAATTTCTAGCAAACGTGGGTTACGGTATTCACCCGTTAGGAATTGAACCGCTTCGCGAACTTCTACTGCATTACCCGCAGAAGAAGCAAGAACTTGGTTCATATCCGTTAGGATTGCAGTAGTTTTAGTGCCAGCACCGTTTGCTACTGCAACGATAGATTTCGCGAGCTCTTCAGACGCTTCGTAAGTCGGCATAAATGCACCTGAACCTACTTTTACGTCCATCACTAGAGAATCTAGGCCAGCAGCCAGTTTCTTAGATAGGATTGAAGCCGTGATTAGCGAGATATTGTCTACAGTTGCTGTGATATCACGAGTCGCGTAAACACGCTTATCAGCAGGCGCTAGGTCACCTGTTTGACCGATGATAGCAACACCCGCATCCTTAGTTACTTCACCGAACACATCGTTGGTTGGTGTAATGTTGTAACCAGGAATAGATTCAAGCTTGTCTAGCGTACCGCCAGTGTGGCCAAGACCACGACCAGAGATCATTGGAACGAAACCGCCACATGCTGCAACCATAGGACCAAGCATCAGAGAAGTTACATCACCAACACCACCAGTAGAGTGTTTATCAACGATTGGGCCATCGAAGTTCATGTGGCTCCAGTCGATCACCATGCCTGAATCACGCATTGCACACGTTAGTGCGATACGTTCTGGCATTGTCATTTCGTTGAAGAAGATAGCCATTGCGAATGCTGCAATTTGGCCTTCAGAAACCGTGTTTTTAGCAACGCCTTGAATGAAGAAGTTAATTTCTTCGGCTGTTAAGACTTCACCGTCACGTTTTCTGCGAATAATTTCTTGAGGTAGATACATTAGTGCCTCCCAAACTCTAGTGAGTATGGTTTGTAGGGAAAAGAGGTAATATGGAGTGACTTAACGTCACTCCATCAAACAGACTTTTAAAGGATTAGTATGCTGCTGGATCAGCAGTTTCGTCTGTCACTTCTAATGTATTAAGAAGGTTAGTTAGTAAGCTTGAAGCACCAAAGCGGTAGTGCATGTTGTCTGCCCACTCAGCGCCTAGTAGCTCATCAGCCATTGCTAGGTATTGTGCTGCATCTTCAGCGGTACGTACGCCACCTGCAGGTTTGAAACCTACAGTTTTAGCTACGCCCATGTCACGGATAACTTCTAGCATCATGCGCGCGTACTCTGGAGTCGCGTTTACTGGCACTTTACCTGTTGAAGTTTTGATGAAGTCAGCGCCTGCTTTGATACAAATCTCAGATGCTTTCTTGATCAGTGCTTCTTCTTTAAGCTCACCAGTTTCGATGATTACTTTCAGTGTGATGTCGCCACATGCTTCTTTACACTGTTTAACTAGCTCGAAACCTACTTCTTCGTTGCCAGCGATTAGAGCGCGGTATGGGAATACTACGTCTACTTCGTCTGCACCGTATGCTACTGCTGCTTTTGTTTCAGCAACTGCGATTTCGATGTCATCATTACCATGAGGGAAGTTAGTTACAGTCGCAATACGTACTTCTGGAGTACCTTGCTCACGCAACGCTTTCTTAGCTGCTGGGATAAAGCGAGGGTAAATACAGATTGCAGCTGTGTTGCCCACTGCAGTCTTCGCGTCGTGACAAAGCGCTACAACTTTTTCAGTTGTGTCGTCGTCATTTAGCGTAGTTAGGTCCATAAGTTTAAGTGCACGTAGAGCTGCTGCTTTTAAATCGCTCATTTCTATCTCCGATCAATATATTCAAATAGTTAACTACTTCGCCCTCCATCCAGTATAGATGGATATTTTAGTAATGCTCAGTAGTCACAAATGAACGGACTTGGTTCCCTGAAGACTTGATAACTTTCGTTACCAATTGCAATCCTTGTCACCGCACAGTACCAGTTTGGTCTATGGCACAACAAATCAGTCATGTTGTGTCTAACATCTATAGCGTATCGCTAAGTTTGGCTTAATCCCAGAAGAATAACTGCGGACGAACCCAAGCGGTTACTTTCTTGCCAACAAGAGACATTCTATCCCTTGAGCCTATACATTATAGGTATCCATAAATAAATTGTAGTGCTCCTTAAAACGCAAACGGTTTGTATCTCAAAAAAACATTCTAGGTCCACCTAGAATCAAACTTCTATTCAGATTCAACAGGCCTAAAAACAAAAAGCCCCGCAGCAATTTCTTGCTACGGGGCGATATTAAAGTGGCGTCTATATAATCTAATCTACTTAATTAGAAAGATAGGAAGAAGCCAGCAATTGTTGCTGCCATCAGGTTAGATAGAGTACCAGCAATAACCGCTTTAACACCCATACGTGCGATGTCTTGGCGACGGCTTGGTGCAATACCACCTAGACCACCTAGTAGAATCGCAATAGAAGAAAGGTTTGCGAAACCACATAGTGCGAATGCGATGATAGCTTGAGTCTTCTCAGACATCACTTGACCAGTCGCTGCAACAACTTGAGCATTTTCACCAACGTATGGTACGAAGTTTAGGTATGCAACGAATTCGTTAACAACTGTCTTCTGACCAATGAAAGAACCAGCAATAGTTGCTTCTTCCCATGGAACACCAATTATGAATGCTAGCGGTGCGAAGATCCAACCTAGAAGAAGCTCTAGAGTTAGGTTTTCCATACCGAACCAACCACCGATGCCGCCTAGGATACCGTTGATTAGAGCAATTAGACCGATGAATGCTAGTAGCATTGCACCAACGTTTAGAGCTAGTTGTAGACCAACTGATGCGCCGCCTGCTGCTGCGTCGATAACGTTAGCTGGCTTGTCGTCGCCGCCGTCGATATCGTCAGCGATGTTGTCGTCTGGCGTATCTGTTTCAGGCTTGATGATTTTAGCAAATAGTAGACCACCAGGTGCTGCCATGAATGACGCTGCAACTAGGTACTCTAGAGGAACACCCATAGATGCGTAACCTGCTAGTACACCACCAGCTACAGATGCTAGACCACCACACATTACTGCGAATAGTTCAGAGTTAGTCATCTTAGGAACAAATGGACGAACAACTAGAGGAGCTTCTGTTTGGCCAACGAAGATGTTTGCTGCTGCAGACATTGACTCGGCGCGAGAAGTACCTAGAGCTTTCTGAAGGCCACCACCAAGAACTCTGATTACTAGCTGCATTACACCAATGTAGTAAAGTACAGAGATAAGTGCAGAGAAGAAAATCAGTGTTGGTAGAACTTGGAAAGCAAAGATGAAACCGATACCGTCAACAGAGAAGTTAACTAGGCTGCCGAATAGGAAACCAGTACCGTCTTTACCGTAGTCGATTACGTTTGCTACACCAGCAGAGAAACCTGCAAGCAAATCACGACCCCAAGGGATGTAAAGTACGAATGCACCAAGTGCGAATTGGATAGCGAATGCGCCACCCACCGTTCTAAAGTTAATAGCTTTGCGGTTGTCAGATAGTAGTACTGCGATTGCAATCAGTACAACCATACCGACTAGGCTCATAAACAGGCTCATAGTTTATGACTTCCTTATTAGTTATTTATTGGCGTGTTACAAAATGGGGCTATAAAGCGGGGCCAATTATACTCATGCGACCACTAATAAAGTAATGCCGCCCTCACACTTTCGTAGAAGATTCATGTACCATTCACACACAAATGTGACCCAAATCACAATGTAGATGCAATTTACGCAAACGATAAACAAAAACATTAGATTTTATTCACATATACAGAATGCGCGATGGCTATTTTGCCAAACTTGCGTTGCAATCGATTGCTTTGGCTCTTTTCTAAGCAAAAAAAGTTCATTTGATATCGTAACTAAATGTTTGGAATGATTAACATTTCCTTGGTTTCCATAGGTTGGCATATCCGGAGCATCGGTCTCTAACACCAAGCTCTCAAGGGGCAATTTAGCGATAGTTGTGCGTGTTTTTTGTGCTCTTGGGTAAGTTATCGTTCCGCCAACGCCAATATAGAAACCGAGCTTAATCCAAGCCAAAGCTTGCTGTTCACTTCCAGAAAAACCGTGAATTACCCCACCTAAAGTAAACTTGTGCTGCTTTATTAGCTGAATAAGACGGTTGTAAGACTTCCTTTCATGGATAATCAGAGGCAAATTAAACGCCTTGGCAAGCTCCATTTGTTGGATGAAAAAGCGCTCTTGTTTCTCCTGCTCTACATCCACAAAAAAGTCCAGCCCACACTCACCAATGGCCACACACTGACGTGTTTTTGATGCGAGTAATTGATGAAGTTCTTCAAATTCCACCTCATCCGCTTGCTCTAAAAAGTAAGGATGGAAGCCTAATGCGTAATAAACATTGGGATAAGATTGCGCAATTTTCTCAAGCTTATGCCAGTTATTTTGACCGATAGAAGGAATGAGTAACTTCTCAACTTGAGCTTGCTTTGCCTCTTTGATATAACCCTCAATGCTCTGCTCATGGGTAAAACCTTGCTCAAACGCCTCAAAGTCTGCATGGCAATGCGTATCAAATAGCGGAAAATCACTTGTTTGCTGTGTCATCTTTCCCACTCTCAGCTTGCTGCCCTTGAGGATCTCGACGATAAGGAACACAACTGCGCTTGTTTTCAGGCGTTAGCCCAAGTTCTTCACACCACTTATCGTATTTCCTAACCCAAGCTTTTATCCAACCCAACATATTTACCTCAAGCTTACTGTCTCAAATAACACGCATTAAAAAACGCCTATTGCAGAACAATAGACGTTTTTGTTTAACTCGAATAGAGCTTGAAGAAATTAGTGCTCGCGTGTCGCTCGGAACTTAACGTCAGGGAAACGTTCTGAAGCTAGGTTCAGGTTCACCATCGTTGGTGCGATGTAAGACAGGTTATCACCACCATCTAGCGCCAGGTTAGATTGGTTCTTACGTTTGAACTCTTCCAGTTTCTTAGCGTCATCACACTCAACCCAACGAGCTGTTGCAACGTTAACACCTTCGTAGATAGCTTCTACGTTGTATTCTGCTTTCAAGCGCGCTACAACCACGTCGAACTGAAGTACACCAACCGCACCAACGATCAGGTCGTTGTTCTGCATAGGGCGGAATACTTGCACTGCGCCCTCTTCTGAAAGCTGAACCAAGCCTTTTAGAAGTTGCTTCTGCTTCAGAGGATCACGTAGACGAATACGGCGGAATAGCTCAGGCGCAAAGTTTGGAATACCAGAGAACTTCAGGTTCTCACCTTGAGTAAAGGTATCACCAATCTGAATTGTGCCGTGGTTGTGTAGACCGATAATGTCACCTGCATACGCTTTTTCAGCACGTGCACGGTCACCCGCCATGAAAGTTACCGCATCAGAAATACTAACGTTCTTACCGGTACGAACATGGTTCATCTTCATACCTTGGCTGTAAGTACCAGATACGATACGCATGAAAGCGATACGGTCACGGTGTTTAGGGTCCATGTTTGCTTGAATCTTAAATACGAAACCAGAGAACTTCTCTTCTGTCGCAACAACATCACGCTCGTTAGCTTGACGAGTTTGCGGTGCCGGAGCCCACTTCGTTAAGCCATCAAGCATATGGTCAACACCAAAGTTACCCAGTGCGGTACCGAAGTAAACAGGTGTTAGCTCACCAGCAAGGAACAGATCGTGATCAAACTCAGGACAAGCACCGATAACAAGCTCTAGCTCTTCACGTACGCTTTCCGCTAGATCAGCGCCTACCGCTTCATCTAGATCAGGATTATCTAAACCTTTGATGATACGAACTTCTTGGATCTCGTGGCCGTGGCCAGATTCGTACAAGATCGTTTCGTCACGGTGAATGTGGTAAACACCTTTAAACTCTTTACCACAACCGATTGGCCATGAAATTGGAGCACAAGCCATACCTAGCTCGCTTTCTACTTCATCAAGCACTTCCATAGGGTCACGAACGTCACGGTCAAGTTTGTTCATAAACGTTACGATTGGTGTATCACGTAGACGCGTTACTTCCATCAGTTTACGAGTACGATCCTCGACACCTTTCGCAGCATCGATAACCATCAAACAAGAGTCAACCGCCGTTAATGTACGGTATGTATCTTCCGAGAAATCTTCGTGTCCTGGAGTATCGAGTAGGTTTACTAGGCAATCATTGTATGGGAATTGCATTACCGACGTAGTTACCGAGATACCACGTTCTTTTTCCATCTCCATCCAGTCAGATTTAGCGTGCTGGTTAGAGCCACGGCCTTTTACGGTACCCGCTTTCTGAATCGCGTTTCCGAATAAAAGAACTTTTTCAGTAATCGTGGTTTTACCCGCATCCGGGTGAGAGATAATTGCAAACGTTCTACGTTTGCTCACTTCTTGTTGGAAAGACATAGTCGCCCTTTGCTGATCTAAAGCGTAAAAAGGGCAAGTAGATAATACTTGCCCTTGAATTCTGTGTGCGGATTATACAGAAAGCGTGTCACTTTCTAAAGGGTCAGTTTGCACCCTATTTGTCACTTATTCTCTGCTTAGCGAAAAGCGACAAGATGACTAGTTAAAAGACATAAAAAGATAGCTCATAATGATGGCGTCTTCTTGTCCTTGCTTGGTTGGGTAATAGTTACGACGGCGGTCCACCTCATTAAAGCCAACCTTTTCGTAAAGATTAAACGCGTTCACATTACTTTCGCGAACTTCCAGCCAAGCACTTTCCGCGTCAGCCTGTTCACACATATCTAGGAAGTGCTCAGTCAGCGCTTTACCGTAGCCTTTGCCTTGTTGGCTTGGATCCACAGCAATATTTAATAGCGTTACTTCACCAACGATATTCTGCGCGAAGAAATAGCCGACGACTCGCCCATCGACTTCAAGAACATGATGACAAGCGCCTCGGCTATCGAGATCTCGGATCATATTTTCTGACCATGGATGAGAGTGCGCATCCTGTTCTATCTGCCAAATAGCGTCTAGATGATGTGATGAAGTCGGTAAAAATTGATTAGTCATATGCACAAATTTGTTGCCATAAGTCTCGGCGATGTTGGTTATTGCCATTGATGTCGGACAACAATGGGGATTGCAGTGTTTTAGCTTTAATCTCTTGAGTCGATTCACAACCTGCAAACCACACCCATTCAACATCACCAAGTTCGATAGAGGTTAGGTGTTGAGGCTGAATATGTAGTGCCTGAGATAAATCAAGCTTGATACTTTTCAGCACACGCTCAAACATCACTGCGAGCTCGCCCTGAGGTTTTTCAGGCGAAACCAACAGTAACTTGCAATCGCTCGCTAGCGGAGTCAGTTTTGATTCATAACCCGCCAAACGTTCTGGATGACTAAGCTCCCATTGGCTTATGCCCATCTCTTGCAGGTACTGTGCGTGTGTTTGTGACATATCTAGGGTTATAACCTTAGGTTGGTGGTCGGCGGTTTGTTTGAACGAACTTCAAAACCGCTTATGAGAGTTGGGCTGATACTAACAAAAAATAAAGGAGCATCAAGCTCCTTTATTTAGACTAAATCAGTTTGCATCATATTGCGTGAGAAGTAGCCTTATAACTCATTGAATTCTTGGCTGTAAGCCACTTCACCAGCATGCCCAGTAAGTGCACCTTCAACCAACTCAATGGCTTGAAAAGCACCTTCAGGTACATCCCAAGCGCAACTCAAACCAAATTCGCTCGCGGCTTTGAAACCAAAACGACCGTAGTACGTAGGATCGCCAAGCACGACACAGGCTGGGTAACCAAAATCAACCAAAGTAGAGAAAGCATCTTCAACCAGTGCTTTGGCAATACCTTGATTGCGAAACTCTTCTTTCACTGCAAGCGGAGCAAGCCCTTGCCAGTTATGATCGTCACCATGTAGCGTGATCGGGCTAAACATCAGGTGCCCAACAACCTTGCCTTCATCAGAACAAGCCACCAGCGACAGCGTTAAATGACTATTCTCACGCAAGCTCATAACCAGGTTGGCTTCTGCATCCGTTTCAAAAACAGATTTCAATAAACGATCAATGACAAGTATATCTGCCGGTGCTTCAGTTCGAATAAGCATTCATTACCTCACTTTGTGTATCCGGGGATTGTACTCCCTTCTGCACAAAATCAGCTAATTGATTTAACAAAGTTTTCAAGGGAGTTGGCAATAAGTCTAAATCTACGCTGTCCATCAAGTTTTTGACTTCTAAACCGAGCTCGGTATCGCCTTCAATAGACAGTCTACGCTGGAAGAAAAGCGTATCTGGGTCTTCTTTACGCCCCGCAATCAGTACAAGATCATTGAGATTCCCGCTAAAGCTTACATCTTCAGCAACCTCTTTATCTGCTACAACCAGTTGCTCATTTTGGTAGCTAATACACCAACTTAACCCCATATCCTTTATCGAGACTTTAAGCCATTTATCTTCTAGGAACTCAAAGTCACCGTCTTCTAGCGCCTCTTTGAATACGTTCTTAAGCCCCTCTAATAAGGCTCTTTTTTGTACTGTTTTAGGCAATAACTGGACTGGAGATCGCAAAATTGATGCGGCATTTTGAACTAGTTGAGTGTGAATCTTGTTTATCACGTGACTTATCCGTAACTTTGTCAATAATATGGAATGCATCATAGATGATGTTAAGATCTCAGTTACTGTTATGTATCAAATTAACTTCTGTTTGATGCCCGACCTTTAATATCCTGAAAATCACAGTTATAGTAATTCAGGTAATGAGAATTACAGCGGCTCGCTGCACTCACAGGTAAATATCGATAACCACACAAAAGTAATAACCATTTATCGATTGTGAATAATCAAGCACTTGGAGAATTGGTAGTACTTTGATGCCTCCCCAGCAACTACAACATTGGTTTACCCAGCTAACTGCAAACAGCCCTTTCTTTTTTGCAGTGCTTGATGCTCAACATAACTACTTTATGGTGAATGAGCGTTATTGCGATATTGCTGGTTTGAGCCAAGCTGAACTTGCAGGCATGAACGACCGCCAAACCTTAGGCGAACAATTCTATCAACACCTAAAGCCTTACTACGAACGCGCATTCAACGGCGAAACCATTGAAGCCGAAGTCACCCTCAACGAAACAGACCTTGATACTAGCCTCCACTTTAGCTTGTCTCCACTGACCAATAGTAAGAATACGGATTACATCGTCTTCCACGCCTTCGATACGTCAGAAAATCAAGTACTGGTTCGTTCTTTAGAAGAATCCGAAGCAAAATTCCATAAGCTCTCTCAACTGCTACCCGACGGGCTACTGCTGGTTGAAAACGACTACATTTTGTCGTCTAACCCAGCAGCTGCACGCCTGCTTGGTTTTAACTCCACCACCGAATTGATTGGTGAAGAGTTAGGACGCTTATTTATCGATGAACAAACCAAAACAGTCTTCAATAACAGCCTCAGCTCTATTATTTCTGAGTCTGGTTTGATTTGCTTAACGGGTGCCCGATGCGGCTTCGAACGTAAAGTTCAACTGCACATAGACTCAACCGCTATTCTTGGAAGCAGCACCCAACTGGTACTCATTCAAGACGCTCAAGAGGCAACCAAACAATACACACCAGCCAATAGTGAAGATGCCTACATAGACGCGCTGACTAAACTCTACAATCGAGTCGGTTTTACCAAGCGCCTAGAGCAATTCATTCACAACGATACACCGGTTGTCATGATGTACTTGGATATTGATAACTTTAAGAATATCAATGACTCGTTAGGGCACCACATTGGCGATAAAGTGATCAAAGAAGTGGCTTCACGCCTTAAACGATTACTGCCTCGTCAAGCGGTGGTCGGCCATTTAGGCGGCGATGAATTTGGTATCATTCTGCCAGAACCGGAACACCCTAGAACCGCAGAAACACTAGCAGAAAAGATCATTTCACTGATCAATCAGCCTTTTGACCTTCACCATTTTAGTAAGCGCCTAGCTTGCTCGATTGGTAGCGTACGCTTTCCTCAAGACGGCACCGATGCGCGTATCTTGCTGCAAAATGCCGATACCGCGATGTATGAAGCCAAAGATCGTGGTCGTAACCGCTTAATTAAGTTCAACGAGCAGATGAACAAAGAAGCACGCATGCGACTGTGGCTTGAGATAGAGCTTCAGAAGGCGCTGCAACAAAACGGGCTCGAGGTTTGGTATCAACCAAAAGTAAACGCCCGTGACTTCACCATCAATGGTGCAGAAGCTCTAGTTCGTTGGAAACACCCTGTTGAAGGCTATATCAGCCCAGCCGCGTTTATCCCAGTAGCAGAGCGAGCTGGTCTTATTGAACAACTTGGCCGTGTAGTCATGCGCGAAGTCTTTGCGACCGTTAAGCGTTGGAAGATGCAAGGGATTCTACCTGGTCGTGTGGCAATCAACCTTTCTCCAGAACAGTTTGGCAACCCTAAACTGATTGATTACATGGAGAAGTTACTACGCTCGACTGAGCTAGACCCAAGTGCGATTACCTTTGAGCTCACTGAAAGTGCAGTAATGAGTGACAGTGAACACACTGTACAAATGCTTAACGCGATTAAAAAGCTCGGTTTTGCTCTCTCCATCGATGATTTTGGTACTGGTTACTCTTCTCTGTCTTACCTAGCTCGCTTCCCAATTGATGAGCTGAAAATAGACCGTGCTTTCATCTCAGATATCGATATCCTTCCAAAACAGATCACTGTGATTGAAAACATCATCAACCTCGGCAAATCCCTCGATTTAACCGTGGTTGCAGAAGGTGTCGAGACCAGTGAGCAAGCGACGCTATTGTCGAACCTCAACTGCAGCTCGATTCAAGGTTTCCACTTCTATCGTCCACAACCAAAACAAGATGTCGAAGAGTTGTTCGCACAAAACCGTCGTCATAAGAACTAATTACACGATTCAAGCCCTCTCCTCTTTTCAGAAAAACGACACACAAATCAACACTCGTCAGTACCTCAAACGGAGTAAAAGCAGATTTATCCATCTAAACCTGCCTTACATCAATTCTGTCATTCATAATTCTTCATAAAATGCCCGCTTCAACTTAATTCTACTGGTAGTGAGCAAATGGAACTCTTATGCCCAGCGGGTAACTTACCTGCTTTGAAAACCGCCATTGATTGCGGTGCGGATGCTGTTTATATCGGATTCAAAGACGATACCAATGCCCGACACTTTGCAGGCCTTAACTTTGCGGGTAAAAAGCTCGATCGTGCTGTGCAGTATGTACATGACCACAACAAGAAAATTCATGTTGCTTTAAATACGTTTGCTCACCCAAATGGCTTCGAACGTTGGACTAACGCCGTGGACAACGCAGCAGCTCTCGGGGTTGATGCACTGATCATCGCTGACATTGCTGTACTTGAGTACGCTGCAAACAAATATCCAGATCTAGAACTGCACCTATCAGTTCAAGCTTCTGCAACCAATGCCGCTGCGATCGACTTCTACCATAAGAACTTCAACGTAAAACGTGTCGTACTGCCGCGCGTATTGTCGATTCATCAGGTCAAACAGCTTTCTCGCAACATCACTTCTGACGTTGACCTCGAAGTATTCGCTTTCGGTAGTTTATGTATCATGGCTGAAGGCCGTTGCTACCTATCTTCATACATGACGGGTGAGTCACCGAACACGGTTGGTGCTTGTTCTCCAGCGAAATACGTTCGCTGGCAAGAGACAGAAACCGGCCTAGAATCTCGTTTGAATGAGATCCTTATCGATAAGTACGTGGCAGGTGAAAACGCAGGATACCCAACGTTATGTAAAGGCCGTTTTGAAGCCGATATCGATGGTGAACGTAAGCGTTATCATGCACTCGAAGAGCCAACGAGCCTTAACACGCTATCCATGCTGCCTGAATTGTTCGCAGCTAAGGTCGCTTCAGTGAAGATTGAAGGTCGTCAACGCAGCCCCGCTTATGTAGAACAAGTGACTCGTACTTGGCGTGCTGCCATCGACCGCTACTTAGCAAACCCTGAACAGTACCAAGTAGAACAAGCTTGGAATGCGACACTAGCGAATGTATCTGAAGGTACACAAACCACGCTTGGCGCTTATCACCGTAAATGGCAATAGAGCCAACTGGAGAACTCAATGAAATACGCATTAGGCCCTCTACTTTATTTTTGGCCAAAACAAGACGTTGAAAGCTTCTATGAGCAAGCAAAATCAAGCTCAGCAGACATCATCTACCTAGGTGAAGCCGTATGTTCAAAGCGTCGCGAGATGAAAGCAAAACACTGGATGGACATCGCTAAAGAGCTGTCTGCATCAGGTAAGCAAGTGGTACTGTCGACCATGGCACTGCTCGAAGCGCCTAGCGAAGTCAACATCATGAAGAAGTACATTGATAACGGTGACTTTGCGATTGAAGCGAACGATGTGTCTGCCATTCAACTGGCAAGCGAAAGCAAAGTACCATTCGTAGTTGGCCCAGCAGTAAACACCTACAACGCACGCACGCTGAACTTATTCTTAAAGCAAGGTATGACACGCTGGTGTATGCCGGTTGAACTTTCTCGTGAATGGCTAAGTAATGTGATGGCACAGTGTGACGAGCTCAACATCCGCAACAAGTTTGAAGTCGAAGTATTTAGCCACGGCTACTTACCACTAGCATATTCAGCTCGCTGCTTTACAGCTCGTGCAGAAAACAAAGCCAAAGACGATTGTGAAACCTGCTGTATCAAATACCCAACAGGCCTTCAAGTTGAGAGCCAAGAGGGTCAGTCTGTCTTCAACCTTAACGGCATTCAGACTCAATCTGGCTACTGCTACAACTTGGTGAATGACTTACCAAACATGCATGACTTAGTGGATGTGGTTCGTTTAAGCCCACTTGGTGTTGATACCTTCTCTGAAATCAATAACTTCAGAGCCAACGAACAGGGCCAAAAACCAATGAAGATTGAGAGCCGCCAGTGTAATGGCTACTGGCATCAGCTTGCAGGTTTAGACGTTAAAAACATCTAAATACTAGTTTCAAAACGAAGCGATTTTCAAAACGAAAAAGGTCTAGCACATGCTAGACCTTTTAGTTTGTCTCAAGAAAATCGACCTATGCCGTTGCGGTTTCCATCGGCGAGGCGCCGAGCTTCTTTACATCTTTGTAGAGCATCACCATCACCACCGCGCTCAACGCGATATTAGACAGTGGATACGCAATCCAGATCCCCGGCACACCATACAACTTAGGCATAATGTACAGGAACGGCAGTTGAATCAGCATGTTACCTACCGTCACGAACATAGCCTTACTACCTTTGTTCACCGCCTGGTAGTAAGCCCCCGCAACCACTAAGAAGCCATCAAGCGCCAATGCGAACATGTGCAGTCGAATACCCAATACGGTGTACTCAACGAGCTGAGGTTCGTCCGAGTTAAACACTGAAACAAACTCACGTGGGAATACGTTCAATAACAACACAAACGCGATACCAATCAACACAGAACTCGACATCGCAATCTTAAGCAACTTGCGAATATTCGCTTGGTTACGTGCACCATGGTTGTAGCTCACCAATGGCTGCATACCGTTAGCGATACCTTCCGCAGTGAGGTAATAAACCGTCACGATGTAGCCCAAAATAGCGTAAGCACCAATCATCAACTGGTCGCCATATTGAGAGAACAAAGCGTTGTGCAATGCCACCATCATTGAGCCATAAGCGTACATAAAAAAGCTTGATGTACCAATCGCGAAAATCTGTGGGATTACTGCAAGCTTCAATCTCAACTCGCTCCAACGTAAACGTAGGTTTGCACGGCGTGAAAAGAAGTAAGCGAGACCCAAAGCCGTTACCACAAACTGAGCAACCGCTGTAGCCAATGCGGCGCCCATCAACTCCCATCCAAATAGAGCAATAAGCAAGTAATCCAGAACAATATTAATGACCGCACCAATAATCATCAGGATAGTCGCTAAGTTCGGGCTATCGTCGTTACGCAGTAGAAACGGCATCGCGATAGAACCCAAGGTAAACACGCTGGCGCCAATCAAGATGTGTAAGTACTGCAAACCAAGCTCATACACTCGCCCTTCTGCGCCTTGCCAAAGCAAAAAGTTATCAGCAAACAGATACAGCAAGACTGAAACAATAGGGGTTATAGCTAACAACAAAGTCAAACCCGTAGCTAAGATCTGCTTAGCACCTTGAGTATCTTTTTCACCTTGGCGAATCGATACCAGAGCACCAGTACCGACACCCACCAACATACCTAGGCCAAGAATCGAACCGATCACCGGCCAAGCGACGTTGATGCCTGCAAGTCCATCAGCGCCGACATAACGACCGATAAAGATGCCATCCACAACTTGGTAGAGGCCATTAACTAGCATCGCCGCAACCGTTGGGATTGTGTATCGCCAAAATTGACGACTAATTGAGTTACTCATTTCTTACTCTACTTTCATTGTAAGTCACATATCAGTGGGATATGACTCGATAAGTTAGTTAATAAGACTAACTAAATATCTAAATTAATTATTTCAACGCTTTGTCTAATAACTGATTCAGTTGCGTAGACTCTTGATCAGACAAACGGCTTTCCAGTATTTGTGCCATCATCTGATAGATCTTGCTCTCTTCTTCTAAACCTAGTTCTGCTTTATGTGTCAGTACCACGAGTTTAGATCTCGCGTCTTCCAGTGACGCCTTACGCTCCACAAGGCCTTTTCTCTCGAGCCTTTGTACCATAGTCGTCGCTGAAGGCTTGGTCACCTGCATTTCAATAGCAAGGTCGGTCAATCGAATCGGCTCAGGAGACGCTTGAATCACCTTCAAGTAATCATATTCGTTGAAGCTCAACTGACAGATAGGATCTTCATTTACCTGTGTTCGCCATACTTTCGAGGCGAAGCGTTCTATCTTCTCTAAATTCTGGTTTAGCATACTCACCCAATCAAAGAATGGCATTTAGTTAGCAAGGCTAACTATTTTAATCCTGTTTAAATAAAAAGCAATCCAAAACGAGACAAAGATCATAAAAATTAGGCACAAAAAAGCCGCTGACTGGCAGTGGCTTTGATAGTAGAAATAATCTATTTAGCGGGCATCAGCTTCTTGCTCTGCCTCAGCCAGCTTAACTTGAGCGAGGTGCTCTGCTTTTAGCGTAGTGAAAATACGGCTTAACTCTAGGAAAGAGTAACGATGCTCTACGTATTCAAATACGTTAAAAGAGACCGACAACTTATACAAAGAGATCGCATTCGCGTAGTCACCGTTCATGTGGTAACGCTTAGCCAGATAGAAGTATGTCTCGGTTAAGCGCTGTGCCAGCAACGTATTGTCACGAGTACCCGTTAAGATCGCTTTGAATGCCTGCTCTTCAGTGATGTCATCGAGCATGATAGCGACCAATACCCAGCCCCACTGCTCGTCATGATTCTCATAACGTTTTTGCAGGTCAAGCTTAGCTTGTTCAGGCGTTAGCTCATGCTGAATGATGTATAACCAAAGCGCGCGGAATGGATCACTCGGATCATCGGCGTAATGCTTCATCATTTCTTCATTGGCTAAGTCGTAACGCTCCCCATAGTAGAGTGCGATAGCGCGGTTTCTCTCTGCATATGAATTCGCAGGATCAAGCTCGAGCGTAGAGTCGAAAGATTCATAAGCCGCATCAAACTCCCCCACTTGCGTAAAGTAGACACCCAAAAGGTTGAAGATATCAGGCTGAGCTGGGTTCAATGAAAGAGATTGATTAAAGTCTAAACGCGCTAAATCCCTTAGGCCGACACTGTCGTAGTAGTTACCACGTTCAAACAGCATCTTAGCTCTAACTTCATCATTCAGATCTGGGCGCTGTAGTAGCTGACTCAAACGTGCAATCTGAACTTCTTGCTGGACGCTCGGTTGTAAAGGCACAGCCATTGGCGGGTAAACCCAACTTGAGGCGTTATCTGATGTTGTTGCACAACCAGTTAGTACAAGCAGTACACACATACTCGCGGTTTGAAACCATTTCACAAATAATTACTCCTGTTATGACCGCAATTAAAAAGGGGAGCGATATGCTCCCCTTTATAACATGCTTTGTTGACGATAGGTTAAAAATCACTAAAAAGCGATATTACTATCGACACACTGAGAATTACTCAGCAGCAGGTGCTTCGCCTTCAGCCGGCGTTTCAACTGCTTCTTTCATGCTTAGACGTACACGGCCTTGACGGTCAATCTCAAGAACCTTAACAGGAACTTCTTGACCTTCAGTTAGGTAGTCAGACACTTTCTCAACGCGCTTGTCAGCGATTTGAGAGATGTGTACTAGACCATCTTTACCTGGAAGGATAGTTACGAATGCACCGAAGTCAGCTAGGCGAGCAACTTTACCTTGGTAAATGCGGCCAACTTCAACTTCAGCTGTGATCTCTTCGATACGACGGATAGCTTCTTTAGCAGCAGCGCCTTCAGTAGCAGCAATCTTGATTGTGCCGTCGTCTTCGATTTCGATCGTAGTACCTGTTTCTTCACAAAGAGCACGGATAACTGCACCGCCTTTACCGATAACATCTTTGATCTTATCAGAGCTGATTTTCATTGTGTGGATACGTGGAGCGAACTCAGAGATATCTTCACGAGCACCAGAGATAGCTTCATCCATTACAGAAAGGATGTGCTTACGTGCACCTTGCGCTTGGTTAAGAGCAATTTGCATGATCTCTTTAGTGATACCTTCGATCTTGATGTCCATTTGAAGTGCAGTGATACCGTCGTTAGTACCTGCTACTTTAAAGTCCATGTCACCTAGGTGGTCTTCGTCACCAAGGATGTCAGAAAGAACTACGAAGTCATCGCCTTCTTTAACAAGGCCCATTGCGATACCCGCAACAGAAGACTTGATTGGAACACCAGCGTCCATAAGTGCTAGAGATGTACCACATACAGAAGCCATTGAAGAAGAACCGTTAGATTCAGTGATTTCCGATACAACACGAACTGTGTATGGGAACTCATCAACGGAAGGCATTACTGCAGCGATACCACGCTTAGCTAGTTTACCGTGGCCGATTTCACGACGCTTAGGAGAACCTACAAAACCAGTTTCGCCAACACAGTATGGAGGGAAGTTGTAGTGTAGTAGGAAGTTATCTTTACGCTCGCCTGTTAGCTCATCGATGATTTGAGCGTCACGCTGTGTACCAAGCGTAGCAGTAACGATAGCTTGAGTTTCACCACGAGTGAATAGAGAAGAACCGTGAGTACGTGGAAGAACGCCAGTACGAACGTCTAGTGCACGAACCATGTCTTTTTCACGGCCATCGATACGTGGGTTACCAGCGATGATGCTGCGACGTACCACTGTTTTCTCTAGGTCGTGGAAGATAGAGTGAACTTCTTTTAGGTTTACTTCTTCGTCTTCAGATACTAGTACTTCGTTAACTTCAGCCGCGATCTCGTGGATACGGTCGTAACGAGTCATTTTCTCTGTGATTTGGTAAGCTTCAACTAGCTTAGCTTCTGCAAGCTCAGCGATGCGAGTGTTAAGCGCAGTGTTCTCTTCTGGAGCAACCCAATCCCATGCAGGAGTAGCAACTTCAGCTGCGAATTCGTTGATCGCGTTGATAACAACTTGTTGTTGATCGTGACCAAATACTACCGCTGATAGCATCTCTTCTTCTGTAAGGTTGTCTGCTTCAGACTCAACCATTAGAACCGCACCAGCAGTACCAGAAACAACAAGGTCAAGCTTAGACGTTTCTAGCTCAGTGTTGCTTGGGTTAAGTACTAGTTGACCGTCGATGTGACCAACACGTGCTGCACCGATAGGACCGTTGAACGGGATACCAGAGATAGCAAGTGCTGCAGAAGTACCGATCATTGTTACCATGTCAGGCTGAACGTCTGGGTTTACAGACATTACTGTAGCGATAACTTGAACTTCGTTCTTGAATGCATCTGGGAAAAGAGGACGAATTGGACGGTCGATTAGACGAGCCGTTAGTGTTTCGCCTTCTGATGGACGACCTTCACGCTTGAAGAAGCCACCTGGGATTTTACCAGCAGCGTATGTACGCTCTTGGTAGTTAACCGTTAGAGGGAAAAAGTCTTGACCTTGTACCGCTTCTTTTTTACCAACAACAGATACGAATACTGAAGTATCGTCCATTGTTACCATAACTGCTGCAGTAGCTTGACGAGCAATAACGCCAGTTTCTAGAGTAACTGTGTGGTTACCGTACTGAAACGTTTTTACAACTGGTTTCTCAAACATTGTATTTCCTTTATCTAAAGATTGTTCTTTAGAGTCAGTAAGTTGAAACCCAAAAATCACCAATCGCGACTAGTCGAAGCAGACGGAATTGATTCGCTGTATTGAAAAAAATACAGCGTACATCCACTTTGAATAGTCGCGACCTATTGGCCGACATCTGTGACTGTAACTTCTGGGTCGTATAATACCTATACAGTTAGCTGTACAAGCGAGGCATAGTATAAACTATTTTTATATACAGGGATATTTTCGTACTGAAAAAGCTCCGTGAAATAGCTCAAACTCTGTCTTTCAGGTACAAAAAAAGGAGCAATAAATGCTCCTTTTTCTTCAAACAGTCTTTGCAGACATCGCTATTAGCGACGTAGGCCTAGGCGCTTGATTAGGTCTTGGTAACGAGAAAGGTCTTTACCTTTCAGGTAGTCAAGAAGCTTACGACGGCTAGAAACCATACGTAGAAGACCACGACGGCTGTGGTGATCGCCTTTGTGAGCTTTGAAGTGACCTTGTAGGTGGTTGATAGAAGCAGTAAGTAGTGCTACTTGTACTTCTGGTGAACCTGTGTCGCCTTCAGAGCGCGCGTATTCTGCAACGATTGCTGCTTTAGTTTCTGCATTCAGAGACATAATTCTCTCCTGATAAGAGTAGTTTAATATTTGTAGCAGCCAATCTCTGATTCAGCCGCTACGCGAGCCGAGGATTATAGGGAAGTTTGTCATTTGGTGCAATAACAATCGATGGCCTTAGAAACGAAAAAAGCGAAGCGCTTAAATTAAGCGTTCGCTTTCTACTTTATTGATTCGCTTTTCAAGGCTAAACACCAATACCTAACTCGGTATCAGCGTTACGCTTGTGGCTCTTCATCTCTGAAAACAACCAAACGTTTCGGTGCAACTCGACCATCGTCAGCAATCTGAGCAACACCAACAAACAGCTTTTCTTCACCGCTTGTCATGCGAACCGTACCTTCTGTTGGCGCACCAGCAACTTGAACAGGCATACCGTGCTGAACTAGGTCAGTCAGTTCCGCATTCAAATTAACTTCGGGTAGATCTTCAACGGCAGTATCCATTGGCATCAATAGCGGGTCAAGCAGCTCTTTAGGTGCAATATCTTGCTCCTGTGCTTGATCTAAGATCTCGTTAAGCTGCTCTAATGTTACCATGCGCTCGTAAGGGTATTTCGCAACACCAGTACGACGAAGCATAGTGACGTGAGCACCACAACCTAGCATTTCGCCAAGGTCATCCGTGATCGTACGGATGTAAGTACCTTTCGAACAGTGCACTTCCATCTCAACTTCATCACCTTCAAAGCGAAGCAGATCAATCGAGTAGACCGTGATCTTACGTGATTCACGTGGCACTTCGATACCAGCACGAGCGTACTCGTACAGTGGCTTGCCTTGGTACTTCAATGCAGAGAACATTGACGGAACTTGGTCAGTTTCACCTTTGAAGCTTTCAATGCAACGCTCAAGTTGCTCTTGAGTCACATTCACTTCACGAGTTTCAACCACTTCACCATCAGAGTCTGAAGTATTGGTACGCTCACCAAGCTTAGCAATCACAACGTAGCGCTTATCAGAATCTAGAAGAAACTGAGAGAATTTTGTTGCTTCACCAAGACAGATTGGCAGCATGCCAGTCGCAAGAGGATCCAGTGCACCTGTGTGCCCCGCCTTCTCTGCAAAGTAAATACGCTTTACTTTTTGCAGTGCATCATTAGATGAAATGCCAGTTGGCTTATCTAACAGAATTACCCCATTAATAGGGCGACCTTTACGACGGCGAGCCATTACTCTTCGCCCTTAGACTGAGTTTCGTCAGTGCGGCCTGCTGCTTCTTGCTTACGCTTGTCGTCATTCAGAACTTCACTTACTAGGTTAGACATACGCATGCCTTCTACTAGTGTGTTGTCGTAAGTAAAACGTACTTCAGGTGTTAGACGGTGACGAATACGCTTGCCTAGCGCCATACGGATTGGCACTTCGTGCTCTTTAAGAGCAGCAAGGCATGATTCAGGTGTTTGCTCACCAATACATAGGAAAGTAACGAAAACTTTTGCGTACGCAAGGTCACGAGACACTTCTACGTCTGAGATCGTTACCATACCGATACGTGAGTCACGAACTTCACGTTGTAGGATAAGAGCAAGCTCTTTTTGAAGCTGCTGAGACACACGTTGTGTGCGGCTAAATTCTTTTGACATTTTCTTTTCTCACTTAGAAAGATGGGGGGCTTGGTAATTACCAGCCCCCCATGGTGTATTCAACAACCGATTACTTCTTACCTTTACTAGTAATGTTAGTAACCTTAGTCAATATGTCGAGTCGTACAGACGATTAGTCTAGAGTACGTTTAACCTCAACGATTTCGAATACTTCGATCTGGTCACCAACGCGTACGTCGTTGTAGTTCTTAACACCGATACCACACTCGTAACCATTCTTAACTTCTTGAACGTCGTCTTTGAAGCGACGAAGTGACTCAAGTTCACCTTCGTAGATAACAACGTTGTCGCGTAGTACGCGGATTGGGTTGTTACGCTTAATTACGCCTTCAGTAACCATAGAACCAGCGATCGCGCCAAGTTTAGGTGACTTAAATACGTCACGTACTTCAGCAAGACCAATGATCTCTTGTTTGAATTCAGGAGCAAGCATACCGCCCATTGCCTGTTTCACTTCGTCGATCAGTTGGTAAATGATTGAGTAGTAACGTAGATCTAGGTTTTCGTTCTGAACCGTGTTACGCGCAGTTGCATCAGCACGAACGTTGAAACCAAGGATGATAGCGTTAGAAGCTGCTGCAAGTGTTGCATCAGTTTCAGTAATACCACCAACACCAGAACCTACGATGTTCACTTTAACTTCGTCAGTTGATAGTTTCAGTAGAGAGTCAGCAATTGCTTCTACAGAACCTTGAACGTCAGCTTTAAGTACTACGTTCAGTTCAGCAACTTCACCAGCAGCCATGTTAGAGAACATGTTCTCTAGTTTCGCTTTCTGTTGACGAGCTAGTTTCACTTCACGGAATTTACCTTGACGGTAGTTCGCAACTTCACGAGCTTTACGCTCATCACGTACTACTGTTGCTTCATCACCTGAAGCTGGTACACCAGAAAGACCTAGGATCTCTACTGGGATAGAAGGACCTGCTGTCACTACTTCTTTACCGTTTTCATCGCGCATTGCACGAACTCGGCCGTACTCTTGACCACAAAGAACGATGTCGCCTTTGTTTAGAGTACCAGACTGAACTAGGACTGTTGCAACTGGACCACGACCTTTATCAAGACGAGATTCAACAACAACGCCAGATGCCATGCCTTCTTTAACTGCAGTCAGTTCAAGAACTTCAGATTGAAGAAGGATTGCTTCTAGAAGACCATCGATGTTTGTACCCTGTTTAGCAGAGATGTGAACGAACATGTTCTCACCGCCCCATTCCTCAGGGATTACGTCGTATTGAGCTAGCTCATTCTTAACGTTGTCTGGGTTTGCACCCTCTTTATCGATCTTGTTCACAGCAACAATCAGAGGAACGCCTGCCGCTTTCGCGTGCTGGATCGCTTCGATTGTTTGTGGCATTACGCCATCGTCTGCTGCCACTACTAGTACAACGATATCTGTCGCTTGAGCACCACGTGCACGCATAGCAGTAAACGCCGCGTGTCCAGGAGTATCAAGGAAAGTGATCATGCCGTTGTCAGTATCTACGTGGTAAGCACCGATGTGCTGCGTGATACCGCCAGCTTCGCCAGAAGCAACGTGTGCTTTACGAATGTAGTCAAGTGTCGATGTTTTACCGTGGTCAACGTGACCCATGATAGTAACAACTGGAGCACGACCTTCAGCGATAGCATCGTTATCACGGTCTGCTAGTACTGCTTCTTCAAGTTCGTTTTCTTTACGTAGGATTACCTTGTGACCCATTTCTTCAGCAACAAGTTGTGCTGTTTCTTGGTCAATCACTTGGTTGATAGTCGCCATAGCGCCCATCTTCATCATTACTTTGATAACTTCAGTTGCTTTAACTGACATTTTGCTAGCCAGTTCAGATACAACGATAGTTTCGCCGATAGCAACGTCAGACTTAGCAACAGTTGCTGACTTATCGAAGCCTTGCTGCATTGAAGTTGGTTTAGCAAGCTTACCTTTAGCACCACGACCACGTTGGTTACGACCACCACGGTTGTTGCCAGGTTGGTTAGCTGGAGCTGCTTTCTTCTTACGACGACGAGGCGCTTTTTCTTCTTTCTGGTCAGCTGCATCTTCAGCTTCACGAGCGTAAGTAGAAGTTGTCACGTGGTAGTCCGCAGACTTCTCTTGTTCTTTCTTCTTCTGCTCTTCTTCAGACCAGCGCGCTTCGTTCTCTTCAGCTAGCTTACGAGCTTCTTCAACTAGCTTCGCCGCTTCAGCTTCAGCTTTACGCTGTGCTTCTTGCTCTTGACGAGCTTTTAGTTCATCCGCTTCTTTTTTCGCTTGTGCGTTAGCGTCTGCATTTTTTGAATTCATGTCTTTTTTAGCCTTTTCAGCTTGGGCGCGTTGAGCTTTTTCTTCAGCATCACGTTTTGCATCCGCTTCACGTTTTGCTTTCTCATCAGCTTCGCGCTGTGCTTTCTCTGCAGCTTCACGTTTCGCAAGCTCTTCAGCTTCTTGACGTGCTTTCTCTTCCGCTTCACGCTTAGCTGCTTCCTCAGCTTCACGTTTCGCTTCATCTTCAATAGCGCTGCGCTTCACGTAAGTACGCTTTTTACGTACCTCTACTTGAACATCCTTACTCTTACCGCCTCCAGCGGCAACACTTAGCGTGCTGCGGGTCTTGCGTTGAAGAGTTAAACGAGTCGGCTCTGCTTCACCAGAAGTATCGCCATGCTCCTTTTTAAGGTGCGTTAGCAATGTTTGCTTCTCTGAATCAGTTACTTGATCCGACCCTGATTTCTTCATGCCTGCATCAGCAAGTTGTTCAATTAAGCGGTCAACTGGCGTACCAATCTCTTCACTCAGTGCTTTAACTGTTAATTGTGTCATACCGCTTTCTCTCCTTGCTGAATTATTCTTCGTCGCCGAACCAACAGATGTTACGTGCAGCCATAATTAGCTCACCCGCACGTTCTGCAGTTAGGTCTTCAATGCCTTCTAGTTCATCAACGCCTTGGTCAGCTAGGTCTTCCAATGTTGCCACGCCTTTTGCTGCAAGTTTGTAAGCCATTTCACGCTCTAGGCCTTCAAGTGCTAGCAAGTCTTCAGCAGGTTCAACACCGTCAAACGTCTCTTCTTTCGCAAGTGCTAGAGTCGTTAGTGCATCTTTTGCACGGTTACGTAGTTCTTCAACGATACCTTCGTCTAGGCCATCAACTTCAAGAAGTTCGTTTACTGGTACGTAAGCCACTTCTTCTAGCGTAGAGAAACCTTCTTCAACAAGTAGCTGAGCAAAGTCTTCTTCGATGTCTAGGTGCTTCATGAAGTTTTCAATCGAAGCAACCGCTTCTTCTTGGTGTTTCTTCTGAAGGTCTTCAACCGTCATTACGTTCAGTTCCCAACCAGTCAGTTGAGATGCTAGACGTACGTTTTGACCGCTACGGCCGATAGCTTGCGCTAGGTTGTCCGCTTCAACAGCGATGTCCATTGAGTGTGCATCTTCATCAACGATGATAGAAGCAACATCAGCTGGAGCCATTGCATTGATTACGAACTGAGCTGGGTTATCGTCCCAAAGAACGATATCGATACGCTCGCCGCCAAGCTCGCCAGATACAGCTTGTACACGTGCACCACGCATACCAACACACGCGCCCACTGGGTCAATGCGCTTGTCGTTTGTTTTCACAGCGATTTTAGCACGAGAACCTGCGTCACGTGCAGCACCTTTAAGTTCAATTAGCTCTTCACCAATCTCAGGTACTTCAACACGGAATAGCTCAGCTAGCATTTCAGGCTTAGAGCGAGTAATGAATAGCTGGAAGCCACGAGCTTCAGGTTTAACTGCGTATAGAAGACCACGTACACGGTCGCCTGGACGGAAGTTTTCACGAGGAAGTTGGTCATCACGTAGGATTACCGCTTCAGCGTTGTTACCTAGGTCTAGGATGATCGTGTCACGGTTAACTTTCTTAACCACACCAGTTACTAGCTCACCTTCGTTGTCGATGAACTGCTCAACGATTTGAGCACGCTCTGCTTCACGTACTTTTTGTACGATAACTTGCTTCGCAGTTTGAGTCGTAATACGGTCAAACGTTACTGACTCGATGTCATCTTCAATGAAACCGCCAAGTTCGATCTCTGGATCGTCGTACTTAGCAGCTTCAAGAGAAATCTCTTTTGTTGGGTTTTCAACAACTTCAACAGCTTCCCAGCGACGGAAAGTTTCGAAATCACCTGTTTTACGGTCGATTTCAACACGAACTTCGATTTCTAGTTCGCTTTTCTTTTTTGTTGCCGTTGCAAGCGCGATTTCAAGCGCTTCAAAAATACGCTCACGAGGAACTGCTTTCTCATTAGAAACAGCTTCTACTACCGCCAAAATTTCTTTGTTCATTAATCTAGCCTCTTAAGCTCTTCTCTCTAGGAGAACTAAAATTTAGGGATCAGGTTCGCTTTCGCAATATTGCTTAGGACGAATTCTTCTTCTTGTCCTTCAACCAATACTTTTACTGTCTCGCCTTCAATAGATTGGATATCACCTTTCCATTTACGACGGTTGCCGACAGCCATTTTCAAAACGATGCTTACCTCGTGACCAATAAATTGTTGGTAATGCTCTGCTTTGAACAGTGGTCTCTCTAAACCTGGTGAAGACACTTCAAGGTTATAAGCCACTGAAATTGGATCTTCAACATCCATTACGGCACTTACTTGGTGACTAACTTCAGCGCAGTCGTCTACATTGATGCCGTTTGGAGAATCGATGTAAATACGTAGCGTTGAGTGCTCACCAGCACGAATAAATTCTAATCCAACTAACTCATAACCTGATGCTGCTACTGGAGCGTCAAGCATTTCAGTAAGTTGTCTTTCTAAACCAGTCATTTAACCACTCCAGAAACAAAAAAAGGGCTCAAAGCCCAATTTAAATTCCAAGCAAACATTATCTAAACGCATTTACAAATGCTTAGATAACAAAAAACCCCGTATAAGCCGGGGTTTTTGTTGCTGGACCCTTATATGCTAAGTGCCATCAAATTTGATATCACACTTAACTCACAGTGAGGTTCACACTGTGCAAACTTGCTACCAATCAAGACTAAATATAGCACTTAAAATTGGTTGCGGGAGCCGGATTTGAACCGACGACCTTCGGGTTATGAGCCCGACGAGCTACCAAGCTGCTCCATCCCGCGTCCGACTTGCGAGCATTATACGCCCAACAAGATGTTTTACAAGTTTGTAAACATGGTGCCGAGAGAGGGACTCGAACCCTCACACCCTAAGGCACTAGCACCTCATGCTAGCGTGTCTACCAATTTCACCATCTCGGCATCAAATCTTTACAGATTATTGTGGAATCTCGTCGCCTTGCGCCGGAACTTCACTCACTGCGTCTTCAGCTTGCTGGATAACCTGACCTTGAGTCGGGTCCATCCACTGTGACTCAGTTTTATGTGTAGACATATTACCAAGCACTAAGCTAAGGACAAAAAATGTAGTTGCAAAAATTGCAGTCATTCGGGTTAGGAAATTTCCTGAGCCACTAGCACCAAACACAGTGTTTGAAGCGCCAGCACCGAAAGAGGCTCCCATATCTGCGCCTTTACCTTGTTGAATCAACACTAGGCCAATTACACCAAGCGCTGCCAACAGGTAAATCACAAGTAGAACTGTAAACATTTTTCCACCTATGTTCCTAATTGTTGAGCCAGCGCCGTTCAAAAAAGTTATTTTCAAGAACAAGGCTAGCGACCTCCTAACTGAAGGCCGAGCAATATTAGCGAATGCGGCGATGGCTGACAAGGAGAATTTGCTAAAAAATAAGCCTTTACCAAGTGAACGGTTAAAAAAAGGCCAAAAGCGACACAAAACCCATTTATGTCCCTTTTGACCTTTATACTATTTAACCCTTGTTACTCGTAGATATACTTGATAGCACTCGCTGAGTAAGGCGCTAAATTAGCAATTCGCTTTTACTGCATCTGCGATCTTAAGTGCTGAAGCTTGAACTAAATCAGCATCTTCACCTTCAACCATTACGCGCAATAGTGGCTCTGTACCAGACTTACGAAGTAGCACACGACCCTTCTCGCCAAGCTCAGCTTCTACTTCGACAACTGCCGCTTTCACAGCTTCAGCTTCCAGTGGGTTTGAATCACCACTGAAACGAACGTTTTCTAAGACTTGCGGGTATAGCGTCATGCCTTGAGAAAGCTCGTTCAATGTCATTTCACTGCCAACCACTGAAGCAAGCACTTGCAGTGCTGCAACGATAGCATCACCAGTAGTCACTTTATCTAGCAGGATAACGTGACCTGAGTTTTCAGCACCGATCTTCCAGCCTTTTGCTAACAGTTGTTCCATTACGTAACGGTCACCAACTGCAGCGCGCACAAATGGAATACCTAATTGCTTAAGGCCGTTTTCCATACCTAGGTTGGTCATCAGTGTACCAACAACGCCACCTTTCAACTCACCACGACGCAACGCATCGCGAGCAATGATGTAAGCAATTTGGTCACCATCTACCTTATTACCTAGCTCATCAACCATGATGATACGGTCACCGTCACCATCAAAGCCAAGGCCTAGTGCGGCTTTTTCTTCTAGCACTTTCGCTTGTAGAGCACGAACATCAGTCGCACCCACTTCGTGGTTAATGTTGGTACCGTTTGGTTCAACGCCAATAGCTACAACCTCAGCACCTAGCTCTTTAAATACTGCAGGAGCAATGTGGTAAGTCGCGCCATGAGCACAGTCGACAACAATCTTCATGCCAGCAAGCGTCATTTGATTCGGGAACGTGCTCTTACAGAATTCAATGTAACGACCTGCCGCATCGTTTAGACGAACCGCTTTACCAAGCTCAGAAGAGTCAACACACTCAATGTCTTTATCAAGTTCAGCTTCAATCGCCAACTCGATATCATCTGGAAGTTTAGTGCCCTCAGAAGAGAAGAATTTAATACCGTTATCGTAGTAAGGGTTGTGTGAAGCCGAGATTACGATGCCCGCTTCAGCACGGAATGTTTGTGTTAGGTAAGCAACAGCAGGTGTTGGCATAGGACCAGTGAACGTCGCTTGTAAACCAGCAGCAGCAAGACCTGCCTCTAACGCAGACTCCAACATGTAACCAGAGATACGCGTATCTTTACCGATAATAACTTTCTTTGTACCTTGCTTTGCAAGTACACGACCAGCAGCCCAGCCAAGCTTCAGAACAAAATCAGGTGTGATCGGGTACTGGCCTACTTTGCCACGCACACCATCTGTGCCGAAATAACGTCTTTTATCAGACATAGTGAATTTCCTTAATTATATTTAGTGATTGTTATTCATCACTTCGATTATTTTCATCGCTTCCAGTGTCTCCTCGACATCATGAACGCGAATAATTTGTGCGCCTTTCATCGCCGCAATCGTCGCGCAAGTGACGCTTGCGACCATGCAGTCGGCTGGAACCTTATCTAGCAATTTAAAGATCATCGACTTTCTCGACATCCCCGCTAAAACAGGTAAGCCTAACGAATGAAACTTTTCAAGATGCACTAATAGGTGGTAATTGTGTTCGATGGTTTTACCAAAACCGAAGCCTGGATCAAGAATCAACTGCTCTTTTGAAATACCCACCGCCTCACAAGCTTCTACCCTTTCTTGCAAGAATGCTTCTACATCCTGAAGAACATCATCATAACTTGGGTTAGCTTGCATGGTTCTTGGCTGGCCTTTCATGTGCATCAGACAAATCGGAACATTGGCATCAGCAGCGACTTGTAATGCTCCAGGTTCTTGCAAAGCGCGCACATCATTGATCAAATCAGCACCCGCTTCAACAGCTTGGCGCATCACTTCCGCTTTACTGGTATCTATCGAGATCCACACATCAAACTTGGCACGAATGGCTTTAATAGCAGGGATGACACGCGCAAGTTCTTCTTCTAATGAAACATCAGGAGCGCCAGGTCGAGTTGACTCACCACCAATATCGATAATGCTGACGCCCGCTTGAATCATGCGTTCAGCTTGCTGCAGGGCATTATCGAGTGAGTTAAATTTCCCACCATCAGAGAAAGAATCTGGGGTGACATTGAGGATACCCATCACATGTGGGCGATCTAACACGAGAATTTTATTATTTGCTTTTAATATCATGGAAGGCCGATCTTAAAGGGAAAAACACCATAGGCTATAAACAGAAAAACCCTGAGCGTACTCAGGGTTTTAATTGATAGTTTAGCGATTAAGAATCTTTGTTTTGAGCATCATCTGATTCAGATTTAACTTCTTCAACTTTTGACTCTTCAGCTTTAGGTTCCGCTTTAGCTTCTTCTGCCTTAGCTTCAGGTTTTGCTTCTTCCTTTGTAGGTTCAGCTTTTACCTGATCACCCCAACCAGCTGGATCACGAATCTCTTGCTTGCGCTCCATCAAGTCATCAATTTGACCTGCATCGATCGTTTCGAACTTCATTAGAGCGTCTTTCATCGAATGCATGATATCCATGTTATCTTCAAGAATCTTCTTAGCTCTATCGTAGTTACGGTCGATAAGGATACGAATCTCTTCATCGATAAGCTTAGTCGTGTCATCAGAAACGTGCTTAGCTTGGCTCATGCCGCGACCTAGGAAAACTTCGCCTTCTTCTTCTGCGTAAAGAAGAGGACCCAATTTCTCAGAGAAGCCCCACTGCGTAACCATCTTACGAGCAATATCAGTTGCACGTTCGATATCGTTAGACGCACCAGTTGACACTTTGTCTTTACCGTAAATAAGTTCTTCAGCAAGACGACCACCGTACAAGCTAGAAATCATAGACTCTAGGTGTTGGCGAGACATGCTCACACGATCTTGCTCTGGTAGGTACATCGTCACACCTAGCGCTCGACCACGTGGAATGATTGACACTTTGTACACTGGATCATGCTCTGGCACTAGGCGACCAACAATCGCGTGACCCGCTTCGTGGTAAGCCGTTGACTCTTTCACTTCTTCCGACATTACCATTGAACGGCGCTCTGCACCCATCATGATTTTGTCTTTAGCAAGTTCAAACTCAACCATAGAAACATTGCGCTTGTTACCACGAGCAGCAAATAGAGCTGCTTCGTTCACAAGGTTCGCAAGGTCTGCACCTGAGAAGCCTGGTGTACCACGAGCAATAAGAGATGGTTCAACATCGCCTGCTAGTGGAACCTTACGCATGTGTACTTTAAGGATCTGCTCACGGCCACGTACGTCTGGTAGACCAACCACAACCTGACGGTCAAAACGACCAGGACGAAGTAGTGCTGGGTCTAGTACGTCTGGACGGTTAGTCGCTGCGATAACGATAATACCTTCGTTACCTTCGAAACCATCCATCTCAACCAGCATTTGGTTCAGTGTTTGCTCACGCTCATCGTGACCACCACCAACACCAGCGCCACGTTGACGACCTACTGCATCGATCTCATCGATAAAGATGATACAAGGTGCTGCTTTCTTAGCTTGTTCAAACATGTCACGTACACGAGATGCACCAACACCCACAAACATTTCAACGAAGTCAGAACCTGAAATAGTAAAGAATGGTACTTTCGCTTCACCAGCAATCGCTTTTGCAAGCAACGTTTTACCTGTACCAGGAGGACCAACCAACAGGATACCTGTAGGGATCTTACCACCCAGCTTTTGGAAACGACTTGGGTCACGAAGGTAATCAACCAATTCTTTCACGTCTTCTTTTGCTTCGTCACAACCAGCAACATCCGCAAACAACGTTTTGATCTGTTCTTCGCTCATCATACGAGCTTTGCTCTTACCGAAAGACATCGCGCCTTTACCGCCGCCACCGCCTTGCATTTGACGCATGAAGAAAATCCACACACCAATCAGTAAGATCATTGGGAACCATGAGATGAAGATAGTGCCAAGTAGGCTCTGCTCTTCAGGTGGGGTGCCCTGAACTTTTACGTTTTGATTAATTAAGTCATCAAGTAGCTTTTGATCATAAACAGGCATGTAAGTTACATACTTAGCACCACCGCCACGACGTGTGAAAGTGATTTCGCTGTTATTGAACTGTGCGTCTTGAATCTGGCCTTGGCCAACTTCCTGTACAAACGTGGTGTAATCTACTGCTCTGCCGTTACTTTCCCCAGGGCCGAAGCTCTGGAATACCGACATCAACACTACTGCGATAACAAGCCACAGAATTAAATTTTTTGCCATGTCACTCAAGGTGTCAGCCTCTCGATAACTAATTGTAATTAAAGGTAGGGTACTACAGTTTGTAACCTGTAGCCATATTGTTAACTCTCACTCTTGGAAGAGAATCGTTAACCTTTGTAACCAGTGGCTACGATAAACACTTCACGAGAACGAGCTCGAGAAGAGTCGGGTTTTCTGACTTTCACCGTTTTAAACATCTCACGGACGTCTTTAACGTATTGATCAAACCCTTCGCCTTGGAATACTTTTACAATAAAACTACCATCGGTAGCTAGAACTTGTCGACACATATCCAAAGCTAATTCAACTAAATACATAGCTCTAGGCTGATCTACAGAGTTGTTGCCCGCTATATTAGGTGCCATATCTGACATCACGACATCAACCATGTTTGGTTGTATACGTTCCAATAAGGCTTCAAGAACAGCGTCTTCGCGAAAATCGCCTTGTAAGAAGCTAACGCCAGCAATCGGATCCATTGGTAACAAGTCACACGCAATGATTTGTCCGTTGTCTCCAACAATCTTAGCAGCATATTGAGACCAACCACCAGGCGCTGCACCTAAATCCACAACGGTCATCCCTGGAGACAGCAATTTATCTTTCGTTTGAATCTCTTCCATTTTGAAATAAGCACGTGAGCGATAGCCTTTCTTTCTTGCTTCGTTTGCGTACTTGTCGTCGAAGTGTTCCTTCAACCAACGGCCTGAACTGGCCGAGTGTTTCTGTTTGCTCATTGGATACCTAAAGTGGAGGAAAGTACTAATTGCCGAATAAATTATAGTCTTCAGCATTAGATGGCGTTAAAATAGGTTTTTTTCAACCCTAATAGTAAAGAAAATTGGCCGCGTAATGAACCTAAGTACCAAACAAAAGCAGCATCTAAAGGGCCTAGCTCACAGTTTAAAACCTGTAGTGCTAATGGGCGCAAATGGACTTACTGAAGCTGTTCTAGCGGAAATCGAATTAGCTCTAGACCACCACGAACTGATCAAAATTAAAGTTGCATCAGAAGACCGTGAAACTAAGCAGCTGATTATCGATGCAATTGTACGTGAAACTAAAGCTGAGAAAGTACAGACTATCGGTAAAGTTCTAGTACTGTTCCGTCAATCAGAAGCACGTAAAATCGAGATTCCACGTAAATAAGTTAGCCATATAATAAGCTAGCTTCACAAAGGGATAGCCAGTGCGCTTATCTTTTAGTGTAGCGTGAGAAACGAAAAAGGTCGCATTTAGCGACCTTTTTACTTATCAGAAACAAAGAAAATTCAATTAGATATATTCTACTTTGTCAATTTCGTAATCTTTATCACCACCAGGAGTCGAAATCATCACTTCGTCGCCTTCCATCTTACCGATAAGACCACGAGCAATTGGTGACTTCACTGAGATACGGCCAGTTTTGATATCGGCTTCGTCTTCAGAAACGATTTGGTAACGGTACTCTTCGTCTGTATCAACATCAATCAGAGTTACTGTTGTACCAAAGATAATCTTACCCGTGTTTTCCATTTGGGTTACATCGATGATCTGAGCTAGAGATAGCTTGTATTCGATATCACGGATTTGAGCTTCACAGATACCTTGCTCTTCACGAGCGGCGTGGTATTCAGCATTCTCTTTTAAGTCACCTAGTTCACGTGCTTCACCAATAGCTGCTGAGATAACAGGGCGTAGCTTAAGTAGGCGATCTAATTCGTCACGTAGCTGCTGAGCGCCACGTACTGTCATTGGAACCTTTTCCATTTTTTACCTCTATGCCAAAGCTTTCTTTGGCCAACATAAATCCACCCAACGTATTTTATTGGGTAGTAGAAACAAAACAATTTGGCTTAGTGTAAACAAACTTTATGGCTAAATCATCTTTATTCCACTTTGCGTTTTAAAAGCTGTATCTAGGTCTAAATTACTGCCATCACAAAAATGAATAATAACCTCCCCATCAATAACCTGAAAAACAAACATCTAAAAAAACAAAAAACAAACAAAATAAACACAGATCACACTTTTGTAAAAATCACTATAAAACAAAAATTTAAATAACAACAAATATAATAAAACAGTGTTCATTTTTTAGTTTTATATCATTTTACTAACTGGCAATGGAACTTTAGAGGTAAAAAGTAACCCATGGATTGCACTGGCATTTTTCAGACTTCTGTTCTAATCATGGTTATGAAGCCTGATTAATACGGGCAATACACAAAAGGGGTCAAATCCTTAATAAAAACTTCTATGGACAGTAATTAGGAATTAATAACATGAACAAGACTATGATCGCGCTTGCTGTATCTGCTGCAGCTCTTGCTACTGGCGCTAACGCGGCAGAACTATACAACCAAGACGGTACGTCTCTAGATATGGGTGGCCGCGCTGAAGCTCGTCTATCTATGAAAGATGGAAAAGCTGACGATTTATCTCGTGTACGTCTAAACTTCCTAGGTAAAGTTGATATCCAAGACGGCCTATACGGTGTTGGTTTCTACGAAGGTGAGTTCACTACTGCAGATGCAGATGCAAATGAAGATACAGGTGATAACGGTTCAGACATTGACAACCGTTACACATACGCTGGTCTTGGCGGTACATTCGGCGAAGTGACTTACGGTAAGAACGACGGTGCACTAGGTGTAATCACAGACTTCACGGATATCATGGCTTACCACGGTAACAGTGCTGCTTACAAAGTAGAAACAGCTGACCGCGCAGACAACATGCTATCTTACAAAGGCCAATTCCAAGATCTAGGCGTAAAAGCGAGCTACCGTTTTTCTGACCGCATTGAAAACAAAGACGGCACTATCTCTGAAACAGAGTTTGATGGCTACTCTCTATCTGGTGTGTATGCTTTCGGTACATCTGGCTTCAAACTAGGTGCTGGCTATGCTGACCAAAACAAAGGCAAAAATGCATCTGAAGACGAGTACATGGTTGCGGGTTCATACGAGTTAAATGAGTTATACTTTGCTGCGACTGTTGTAATGGGCACAGACAAAGATGGTTCTAACAAGACTGACAAAACAGGTTACGAGTTAGCGGCTGCTTATACACTAGACCAAACTGTATTCAGCACAACTTACAACAAACTTGAAAAAGAAACATCTGGTAACAAAAATGATACTGCTGACAACCTAGCGGTTGATGCAACTTACTACTTCAAGCCGAACTTCCGTGGCTACGTATCATACAACTTCAACCTACTAGACAAGAAAGAAGTTGGTAAATTAGATTCTGAAGACGAGCTAGCTCTAGGTCTACGTTACGACTTCTAACTCTGATTATCTAATTGATTAGTTAATTAAGAATCAAAACGCCCGCTCTCTAGCGGGCGTTTTTTATATCTGTATACTGAAAACATCAGCCATCCAAGACAATCTTCTATGCGCCTTCTATCCACACTACTGCTATGTAGTTTTTCCATTAGCGCTTTCTCTATTGACGCTTTCGCATACGCCCCTCTAGATACACTGCCCGATGGTAGTAGTACGAGTTTGCTCCTCCAATCGTTAAGCGATGATTCGAGCGAGCTTAATTCCAATAGCGATGAGTTTTATCCTCCTGCTAGTACGTTAAAACTGGTGACGGCTTTAGCGGCTAAATTAGAGCTGGGCGACAACTTTCATTACACCACCAGCATTGTTCGTTCTGGCAATGATTCAATCATTTCATTTAGCGGCGACCCAACCTTGCAACGTGAACAGCTAAAAAGCCTGTTAGCTCAGTACGCTAAGTCTCAATCCAGAACCATCAAAGGCAACTTATACCTAGATAACACGGCTTATACCGGCTATCAACGGGCGGTTGGTTGGCCTTGGGACATTCTAGGCGTTTGTTACAGCGCGCCTTCTAGTGCAATGACCTTAGACAGCAACTGTGTACAAGCCTCTATTTACACAAAGGATAACGGCAGCACTCGCGTCTATATTCCAGCCCATTATCCAATAGACGTGACAACCAATGCAGCCACTGTTACGCGCTCTGGACAAAAAGCCACCCAGTGCGACTTAGAGCTCATCACCACGCCAGATAACTCGTACACGCTCTCTGGTTGCTTAGTGGAACGTAAGAAGCCATTACCACTAAAGTTCGCCATTCAAAATCCTGAGCTTTACACCTCTCAAGTGGTGAACTCACTACTTAACGAGCTGAAAATACAAGTAAAGGGTGATGTGATCATTGGAACTAAGGAAAGCACAAACAACACGACGTTAGTGGCTAGCCATCACTCAGCGAAACTTCCAGACCTGCTCGATACTATGCTCAAGAAATCCGATAACCTGATCGCAGACAACCTAACCAAAACCTTGGGAGCAAAGTTTTATGTGCAATCGGGGAGTTTCAATAACGGCACTGAAGCAATAAAACAGATACTGCTGACCAAAGCGAATATCGACCTCAGCAAAGCGCAGCTCGTTGATGGTTCTGGGTTATCTAGAAACAACCGAATGAGATCGCAGACCATGGCTAAAGTGCTTCGTTATATCTGGGAAAACGACTCACAGCTCAACCTAATCAATGCCATGCCAATATCAGGTATAAATGGAACGCTTAAGTACCGACAAAGCATGAGGAAAGCGCCGATTCAAAGCAATATCATAGCGAAGAGTGGTTCTTTGTACGGAACCTACAATATGGCGGGATATGGTTTGGATGAGTCTGGGAAGCCAAACTCTCTGTTTGTGCAATTTGTTCGTGATTACTTCCCTGAAGAGCAAGATCCAGACAAACCAGTGGAAGCACCGATTACGCAGTTTGAACGTGCTTTTTATAAAGATGTGATTGAATACAGCCAAACACAGAGCCAGTCCAAATAGCAAACCGTTTGTTGTAAGCGGTTTATGACGCAATAAAAATGGCGCTGAAGATCTAAGATCTTCAGCGCCATTTTTTATTTTCGAAGTGCTGTTACTATTTAATAAGCGCTAGGCGATGCCTAAAAACGCATTCACGACAGTGAAATAGATCCACATCCCCGAGATGTCTACTATTGAGGCCAATACTGGGCTCACTAGCACTGCAGGGTCCAACTTGAACAAACGAGCCACGATAGGCAACCCGCCGCCAAGAACCGTCGATATTGTCACCTGAATAAACAGAGCAACAGCGATTGCAAAGGCAATCATATTAATGTCATAGCCACCAGTGGATTGGTTCTCACTGAACAGTAAGATACGTCCAATCATTACCGCGGCAATCGCCAGTGCTAAACAAATAGCCACTCTAAACTCTTTCCATAGAACATTGGCCCACTGACGTTTTTTCAATTCACCAGTGGCTAAGGCTCTAATCACCAAAGTAGCGGCTTGTGTTCCCGTGTTACCTCCCGCTGCAGCGATAACTGGCATATAGATAGCCAGCAGTACCAACTGGCTTAGGATATCTTCATACTGAGCAATGATAAGCCCAGAAACGATGCCCAGCAGTGCCAGCGCAATAATCCAACCGATACGCTGTCTAACATGGCTTAATACACCTGTAGAAAGGTAACCCTGTTGAGGCTCAACCTCTGAATAGATTAGCCCTAGTTGGTGAGCTAGATGTCGCGAACGCTTTTCAAAGCCTTGCTCCTCTAACTCACTAAGTAGAGCTTGAATCGTACTTAGAGAGCATTGCCCTAATACAAGTACTGCATCTTCAAGCGGCATACAGTTCAAAAGCCTGACCTGCTGTTCACGCCCATATTGCTGAAATGCATTCGATACAGCTTGGATGTCTTGCTCTGAGTACAGAGCTTCAATAGATAAAAAAGTGTTGTTCATTACCGTCATGGCGAATCTCCCGATTGGCAAAGGTAACGACCATCAAAACAAGTAGCCTACAGTGAGTACTTCACAAACATAAAGCGGTGTACACCAAGAGCGTATAACTCGATACATAAAGCATATAACTGAGCGCACCAAGAGCTTAAAGCACTGATGTGTCTACTTGTTAGAATCTAGAGTGTGGAAAAGAATGAAGGGAAAACAAAGATACCCTACCTGAACGGCAGGACAATAGATCAATACCGAGACAGGTTATTCTTCTCCATTCAAACTAGGAGGATGGTCGGTATTGTTCATAAAAATCTCCAAAATTACTGTCAGTTCGACAGCGCGCATAGTGTAGCAATCCTGTAAAAAATTCTTCGTCAACTTTCTGTCAATAAAAAAGGCATCCGTAGATGCCTTTTATTCAATCATTGATGTACGTTATTACTTGATAGTAATACGAGCAAACTTACGCTTACCTACTTGGTAAACAGCTGTACCAGCTTCTGGTACCAGTTTGTTGTCTTCAACTTTCTCGCCTTCGATCTTAGCAGCACCCTGCTTGATCATACGCATCGCATCAGAAGTCGAGTTTACTAGGCCCGCTTCTTTTAGAACGTTAGCAATTGGTAGGCCCGCTTCGAATTCGAACTCAGGCATATCATCTGGCACTTGGTTTTTAGCAAAGCGGTTAACGAACTCTTGCTCTGCAGCATCAGCATCCGCTTCACTGTGGAAACGAGCAATGATCTCTTTAGCCAAAAGTACTTTCACGTCACGTGGGTTTTTACCCGCTTCAACACCAGCTTTCAGCTCTGCCACTTCTTCAAGTGGACGGAAAGAAAGTAGCTCGTAGTAGCTCCACATTAGATCGTCAGAGATAGACATGATCTTACCAAACATTTCGCTTGGTGCTTCGCTAATACCGATGTAGTTGTGTGCAGACTTAGACATCTTCTTAACGCCGTCTAGACCAACAAGTAGCGGCATCATCAGTACCGCTTGTGGTTTTTGACCTGCTGCTTTTTGCAGTTCACGGCCCATTAGCAGGTTAAACTTCTGGTCAGTACCGCCAAGCTCAACATCGCTCTCTAGTGCAACAGAGTCGTGACCTTGTAGAAGTGGGTACATGAATTCGTGGATAGCGATTGGTTGACCACCAGCGTAACGCTTTTTAAAGTCATCACGCTCAAGCATACGAGCAACAGTTTGGTTAGAAGCAAGACGAATCATACCTTCTGCGCCAAGGTCAGATAGCCACTCAGAGTTGAAACGAATTTGTGTTTTCGCAGGATCTAGAATTTTGAATACTTGCTCTTTGTAAGTTTCAGCATTCTTCAGTACGTCTTCACGGCTTAGTGGTGGACGCGTTGAGTTTTTACCTGATGGGTCACCAACCATTGCAGTGAAATCACCAATCAGGAATGTCACTTCATGACCAAGCTCTTGGAAAGCACGAAGCTTGTTAAAGATAACCGTATGGCCTAGGTGAATATCTGGAGCCGTTGGATCGGCACCCAGTTTAATGCGTAAAGGACGACCTTCTTTTAATTTAGCAATCAGCTCGTCTTCTGGAATTAGTTCTTCTACGCCACGTTTGATCTCGGCTAGTGCAGCTTCAATACTCGCCATTCTTGTTCACTCCCACAGATTTGGCAAAAATATAATAGTTAGACATCTTACTTGAATAGCGATGTATTTTGAAACCAGTTACACTATTCCGTCGCCGATTTTCATAATATTTACAGAACGAACCGGAACATGTTGTCTATTTTTGCACGCCTTCCTATATTGCACCGGGCTTTTATCGCATTTTTTAGTGCCATAATTTTCATAGCGCTCTTCTTACTTCCCGACGTCAACAGCTTACGTGACGATACGGGCGCGCTTGTTGTAGGAAAACACTACCCTTTGAGCATCGACGCTTCTGCGCTAGTAAGCTCGAATGACGCGCCACCAACGGCTGTCCTTAACTGGGAAAAATACACGGTTCGCTCTGGCGAAAGCACTTCTGTTTTATTCGAGCGTATTGGCCTTTCATACCGCTTACTGCTCAACCTTCTCAATACCAATAACGATATTAAAAAGCAGCTCTCGAACCTAAGACCTAGTGACGTATTGCAATTCGGATTTGATGAAAACAACGACCTTATTCAGCTCAAACGACAACTAAGCGCGTTTGAAAGCTTCAAAATCACCAAATCTGGCGATTCATTCACTTCAAGTTTTGATAAAAAAGAAGTGGCTTACCAATACAACTATGCCGAAGCCAATATTACCTCTAACTTCTGGAATGCAGGCGTCAGTGCAGGCTTAACCGCCAACCAAATCATGGAGCTTGCGGGTATCTTTGGTTGGGATATCGACTTTGCATTGGATATTCGTAAGAACGACAGCTTTAAAATCTTATATCAAGAGAAGGTGGTTGAAGGTGAAGTGATTGGCCGTGGCAAGATCATGGCAGCCATTTTTACCAACCAAGGCGATTCATTTACTGCGGTATTAGACGATAAAAGCGGTAACTACTACGACGAAAACGGCCGAGCGATGAAGAAAGCCTTCCTGCGCTCGCCTATTGATTTTCGTCGTGTAACATCAAACTTCAACCCTCGCCGAAAACACCCAGTAACAGGTAAAGTTCGTGCTCACCGAGGTACCGACTATGCAGCCCCAGTTGGCACACCTATCTGGGCCGCCGGTGATGGTATCGTACAGAAGTCTGGTTACAACCAGTTCAACGGTAACTACGTGTTCATCCGACACAGCAACACTTACATCACTAAGTACCTGCACATGAAGAAACGCATGGTGAAAACAGGGCAACGTGTTAAGCAAGGTCAAACTATTGGTACTCTGGGCGGCACAGGCCGTGTAACAGGCCCACACTTGCACTACGAGTTCTTAGTTAATGGCGTTCACAAGAATGCGCGTACCGTGAAGTTACCTCAATCTAAGTCGCTAACGGGTAAGGCAAAAGCAACCTTTATTGCAAACTCTGAGATTCGATTGAAGAACCTTGAGCGATACGGTCAGTTACTAGCGACTAACTAGGCGTTTGTAGCTTCACAGCAAAATAGAAAAATGCAAAGAGCGCCCATCAAGGCGCTCTTTTTTATGCTCACATACCACAACTAGCTACTGTTTTTCAGGTTTGTTGTTCCGTCCAAGCATTAACAAACAAGGGGTTAATACTAAAGTCAGCACCGTGGCAAACGCCAAACCACCAGCAATAGCGGTCGCAAGCTGTGACCACCATTGTGTACTTGGCGCGCCAAACTCTATCTTTTGATTAATCAGGTCGATGTTCATCTCTAACACCATCGGCATTAAACCTAAGATAGTCGTAACCGTCGTGAGCATTACTGGCCTTAAACGCTGAACACCGGTTCTTAGAATCGCATCTCGCTTGTCCATGCCTCTTTTGATGAGCTGATTATAAGTATCAATCAACACGATGTTGTTGTTCACGACTATGCCGGCGAGCGCTATTACCCCAATCCCCGACATCACAATGCCAAACGGGCGTTGGAAGATCAGTAGACCAACGAATACGCCAACCGTAGAGAACAAGACTGCACTTAGAATTAAGAAGGCTTGATAGAAGCTGTTGAACTGAGTGATAAGAATCAAAGCCATCACCGCTAGTGCTACTAAGAATGCACTTTGCAAAAAGGCTGACGAGTTCTCCTGTTCTTCATTTTGACCACGAATACGAAAATCTACGCTATCTGGAAGCCCTAGCTCACTTAACGCCTGCTCGATCTTTGGCAGTTCTAAAGCAAGGTTATACCCTTCTTCCATATCTGCCATGATGTTGACGACTCGCTTACCATCAAGGCGTTTGATAGTGTCTTGCTTGTGGTCTGGAACGATCTGAGCAAAATTGGTTATCGGAACCAGGCCTGCTGGCGTTTTGACTCTGAGCTGGTCGAAGCGTCCGATATCCCTTTTATCATTCGGATAACGCACCAAGATATCGACTTCTTCTGCTGAGTCATCAGGCAGGTAATCCCCAATCTTGAGACCGTTGGTAACGAATTGAACTGTATTCCCCACCACGGTAGCATCAGCGGCAAAACGCGCGGCATCAGCACGGCGGATATCCACTTTCCAATCGATACCATCTTTACTTGCTGTATCGCTGATATTGGTCAGTGTTTGATTACCATCCGCCCAGCTTCTTACGATTTTTGCTGCCAGATTAAGCTGCTCCGGTGTTTTAGCTGAGAGCTCGATCACCAAGTCATTTTCAACCGGAGGCCCTGCATCGGGGAACTTGTATTCGATCTCGACACCAGCGTATTGATCGGTTTTTTGCTTTAATTCTTCAATGATCGCTTTCACGCTACGGCGATATTGCCAGTCGACAGGCGTAATCGAGATCAAACCAATCTGGTCGTCACCACCGGTACGCGTATAAACGCTGTCGAACTCTTCATGATTCAGCATCACTTGCTCAAGATCACGCATGATGTCATCTTTTTCTTGAATCGAAAGATCACCATGTGAGCGCACTTTAACGTTAAAGAATGGCGGATCAACCTCAGGGAAAAACTCGGCTCCTAAGCCTGCTTTTGAGTAAGTAAAGCCGACTGCAACCGCGAGTAGTATCGCACTAAACAGAATTTTAAATGGATGCTTAATCGCTAAAGAAAGTGTGTGGTAATACGCCTTGGTGAAGCCAGTCGCTTGAGTAAAATCACCATTATGCAGGGCGACCATTCGAGCTTGGTTCTGAGGGGATACGTATTGAGGCTTACCAATCAAGCCACCTAATACAGGCACGAACAGCAGTGCCATAATCAATGAAGCTGTTAAAGTCGCGATCAGAGTTAACGGGAGATACTTCATGAATTCGCCCGTCACATCCGGCCAGAACAGCAACGGAGCAAACGCTGCTAAAGTGGTGGCCGTTGACGCTGTAATCGGCCACGCCATCCGCTTAGCGGCATCTCGATAGGCATCTTTACGTCCTTCTCCCTCTTGCATTCTCCTGTCGGCAAATTCAGTCACCACAATCGCGCCGTCGACCAACATCCCCACCGCCATAATCAAAGAGAACAGCACTACAATGTTAACGGTTAACCCAAATACTGAGAGAACCAATAACCCAGTGAGGAATGAGCCAGGAATTGAGATGCCGACTAACAAAGCAGTACGCACGCCAAGAATCGCGATGATTACGATCACCACTAGAATGATGGCGGATAAGATGTTGTTTTGAAGATCATTGAGCATAATCTTCACATCTTTCGATTCATCCCAAGTGTATTTAACCAACAGATTGTTTGGCCACTCAGCTTGCTGCTGAGCCCCAGCCATTACCGCTTTCACCAGGTCTACGGTTTCAATGATGTTCTCACCCGCTCGCTTCTTGATATCCAAGACCACCGCAGATTTCCCATCTAAACGCGCAAAGCTCTCCGGATCTCGAAACGCTCGACGAACTGTAGCTACATCACCAAAAGTAACGACCTGTTTGCCATCCACTTTGATAGGTAACTCAAGCACATCCTTTAAGGAGTTAAACACCGAAGGGACTTTGACCGAGAAACGACCATAGCCCGTATCAACAAAACCCGCAGCAACCACTCGATTATTCAATGCGATCAGATTGTAGATATCAGCTTGATCTAGGCTGTAGCTCTCCATCAATAGAGGATCAACAATAATTTCAACGATATCTTCTCTGTCACCGGCAATATCGACCTCTAATATTTGGCGATAGCTCTCTAATTTATCTCCAAGCTCTCGAGCAATTTGCACTATGGTGCGTTCAGGAACAGTACCGAATAACACCACAGACAGAACAGGTTGCTCAGAGGCGAGCGTGACCTCATTAACCGTCGGCTCATCGCTGTCTTCTGGCAGTTTTGGCTTAGCAAGATCAACGGCGTCACGCACATCGGCCATCGCTTTGGTAAGGTCAACTCCGACATTAAACTCCAACACCACAGAAGCATGGCCTTCTGCGGCGGTTGAATTCATCTCTTTTACGCCTTCAATGGATCTAAGCTCTTGTTCTATAGGTCGAACTAACAGACGCTCAGCATCGGTTGGTGAGATCCCTTGATGCCCAACTGAAACATAGATAATCGGGATGGTAATATCGGGGCTCGACTCCTTAGGTATCGTGATATAGGTAATAACACCTGCAACCAAAATAAGCGCCAACAGAGAAAGCATGGTGCGAGCACGAGACAAGGCTGCATCAATAATTGAATACATCAGTTATCTCCTACTCAGCCACTGTATTTGAGAGTTCAGCACCTTGCTCAACCGCAATCACCGAATCACCATCACGTACAAAGCCTTGTCCGACGGTAATAATATCGACCTGTTGACCTAAGCCCGTGAGCCAAACTCCATCTTGCTCAGCCTTCACTAGCTGTATGCCGACAAACTTAACGCTTGGCGCATCATCAACTGACACCAGAGTTTTAACCCCAAGGTTACCCGCCTCATCCAAAGCCAACATCGCAGGTGTCACCTTGATAGCATCTCTTGTTTCTAGATTGAGTTTTACTTCAGCACTGACACCTGCGGGCAGTAAGCCATCAGAGTTATCGATTTCAATTTCGATTGGGAAGGTATTAGTAGAAGCTGAAGAGATTCGAGACACATAACGTAATCGCCCTTCTACTTCCTCTCTGCCAAGTAGACGAACCAATGCATCTTGATTGGCTAACAGGTGCTGAATATGACGCTCACTGACATCCGCTTTAATCACCAGAGGGTCAAGGTCAATCACACCAGCAACGGGGTCGCCAACGCCAACGAAATCACCAAGCTCGACCATCAAGTCTTGAACCACACCCGAGAAAGGTGAGGTAATAACAGTATTCTTTAATGCCAACTCCGCATTACGCATCATGGCTTTCGCTTCAGTTAAAGATGCCTCAGCGGTAGTGTAAGCAATTTCCCCTTGTAGCCCTCTTTTCTTCAGTGACTGCGCCGCTTTAAATTCTTTCTGTTTGAGGCGATACAGAGCCGATGCCCGCTCTAACTGTATTTCCAAGTCGCCTTTATCGATCTGAGCAATGGCTTGTCCTGCTTTTACAGTATCACCCTTAGCAACGTTGAGCCTGACGACCTTGCCTGCAACCTCTGCGCCTAATCGCGCATGTCGATCTGGCGCTGTTCGACCGTATAAATCAATGGTCTTAAAGGTGGGTGATGAGGTAAATGTTTGGTAAGAAACCTTTGCCAATGGAATCTCAGTCGCTTTTTTCTCAGGCGACTCTTCAGCTTGCCCCACTCCTAAGCCAAGCCAGAGAGAAAGCAGTATGACTAAAGTCAGAGAGACCAACCACGGCTGCTTAAGTTTCTGAAAAAGTGGCGAGTTAGAAAATAGAGTGGGCATAGCAAATCCTTTTCTGGCGCATTAGGTGCATTAATTGACGCAACAGCGTCACAAGAGATGTACTGATACAAATAAGTAATATTAACAGGACAGGAGAAATAAAGTTGAGGACGTTATCGACAGTTTAAAAAAATATGCCGTGTACTAAAGGAAGTAAAAATGAAGGGGATAAAAAACAAAAACGCCGAACATAAGTCCGGCGTTTACGGTGTTTCGAATATAGCTTTCAGAGAAAGCTTTTTCTTTATTGCTATACGCTAAATGATGCGCCACAACCACATGTTGTTGTGGCATTAGGGTTGTTTACGAAGAAACGTGCACCCTCTAGGCCTTCTGTGTAGTCAACCACGCCACCCATTAGGTATTGTAGGCTCATTGGGTCAACAACCAGTGTTACACCGCTATTTACAATCGTAGTGTCGCCATCATTTACTTTTTCATCGAATGTGAAGCCGTATTGGAAACCACTACAACCACCACCTGTAATGTATACACGCAGTTTTAGTTCTGGGTTTTCTTCTTCAGCAATCAGCGTTTGTACGCGGGTAGCTGCTGCATCAGAAAAAGACAATGGGATATTTGCTTCGCTCACGACAACCTCTCTTACCTGTGTCAAAAACAACATGATACAAATCTAATTCGAGACCATAGTTGTTGAGTGTTTTCTTATATTCTGCTGATTATCCAATACCTGACTGAAACGTTCAAGTATTCACCACCTGATCGCCGTTTTTCCTGCTAAAAACTCATCAAATAAAAACAAAATGAATGTGCAACCACACAAAACAATCAGATTCGGGCGATTATATCAGCGAAACCATTCCTAGTTGGATTATGGATAGGTACAATGCCTGCCAATTGGTCCGACAGTCAAAAGAGGATATATCAATGACCAAATCAGCAGAGCTGTACGAAAAAGCACAGCAAACTATTCCTGGTGGCGTAAACTCTCCAGTTCGTGCATTCAATGGCGTAGGTGGTTCTCCAATCTTCGTTGAACGCGCTGATGGCCCACTTATTTTTGATGCTGATGGTAAAGCATATATCGATTACGTTGGCTCTTGGGGTCCAATGATCCTTGGTCACAACCACGCGGTTATCCGTGATGCAGTAATTGAAGCGGCTCAACGTGGTCTTAGCTTCGGTGCTCCAACTGAAACTGAAATCAAAATGGCTGAGCTTGTGTCTGAGATGGTTCCTTCAATGGAACAGCTACGTATGGTTAGCTCAGGTACTGAAGCAACCATGAGCGCGATTCGCCTTGCTCGTGGCTTTACTGGTCGTGACAAAATTCTTAAGTTTGAAGGCTGCTACCATGGCCACGCAGACAGCCTACTTGTAAAAGCAGGTTCTGGCGCTTTGACTCTAGGTCAGCCAAGCTCTCCAGGCGTACCAGCAGACTTCGCTAAGCACACACTAACGGCGACATTCAACAACCTAGACTCTGTACGTGAGCTGTTTGAAGCAAACAAAGGTGAGATCGCTTGTATCATCGTTGAACCTGTAGCGGGCAACATGAACTGTATCCCACCAGTAGAAGGCTTCCACGAAGGTCTACGTGAGATCTGTGACCAAGAAGGCGCGCTACTGATCTTTGATGAAGTGATGACAGGTTTCCGTGTGGCTGAAGGCTGTGCGCAGGCTTACTACAACATCAAGCCAGACCTAACGTGTCTTGGTAAAGTTATCGGTGGCGGTATGCCAGTCGGTGCTTTTGGTGGTCGTAAAGACGTGATGCAATACATCGCACCAACAGGCCCAGTTTACCAAGCGGGTACTCTTTCTGGTAACCCAGTAGCAATGGCTGCAGGCTATGCATGTCTGAACCTTCTACGTGAAGAAGGCAACGAGAAGCGTCTAGCATCAAAAACTAAGCAGCTAGCGAATGGCTTCAAGCAACTTGCTGACAAGCACGGCATCCCAATGCTAGTACACCAAGTTGGTGGCATGTTTGGCTTCTTCTTCACTGAGCAAGAAACAGTAACTTGCTACGAAGATGTAACTAAGTGTGATGTAGAACGCTTCAAGCGCTTCTTCCACCTGATGCTAGATCACGGTGTGTACCTTGCGCCTTCAGCATTCGAAGCGAGCTTCACATCGCTTGCTCACGGTTCAAAAGAGATTGATGCGACACTAGAAGCCGCTGACCGCTCTCTTGCGATTATTGCTGCAGAAAGTAAATAATCATAAGCGCTGATAAGCCGCTAACTGATTGAATTTAGGGCTGCATTAACGCAGCCCTTTTTAATGGATGGCACTCAGCTTTTTTAAGGGAACCTCCCTTTCACATCCGTCATCCAATGTCGGCAAAGCGCTTAACGTTCCCAGAACAGGAAAACCAACAGCATCAGCGTACCAAGGAACATTCTGAACCAAGGGAGCTCTTTTTTCGTTTGCTGCTCTTCATCTTGGCATTTCTTATCTTTATTACAGCATCCCATAATCAAAACTCCTCATTGCTAACTCTCTGTTTTGCAGCCATTATAAACTCAGAACGCAAATATAGAGACCATTACCGTGTCAGAAAAAATTAAAATCAATTCCAGTCACTGGGTAATCATCATTGCGCTGCTCGTTGCAGCTTATGCTTGTTACTTACTTATAGAACCATACGTTAATTCAATCGTGATGGCCTTCATCATTTCACTGTTGATGTTTCCTATCCATGAGTGGCTTGAAAAGAAGATCCCAAATAAAGCAAACCTAGTCTCATTGCTTTCGTGTGTGATTCTAACTTTTATTATCGTTATCCCTCTATTGGCGGTGTTTGCAGCGATCGTGCAACAAGGCTCTCTATTTTCTCAAAACACCTATCAATGGGTAACCCATGGCGGTATTCAAACCCTGTTTGAGCACCCTATCGTGGTTAAAGCGCTATCTTTAATTAATAACTACCTGCCTTTCGATAACATTGAACCGAAAGCTATCGCACAGAAAGTTGGTGAGTTCGCGACAAGCTTTGGCTCTAAGCTTGTCGGCATTAGTGCGAAGATCCTTGGTGATGCGACCAACTTCTTGATGGACTTCTTCTTGATGCTGTTCGTTCTGTTCTTCCTACTTAGAGACCATGACAAAATCATCAGTGTGGTTCGCCACATTCTTCCTCTGTCTCGCAGCCAAGAAGACAAACTTCTCGCTGAGATTGAGCAAGTATCGAAGTCAGCAGTGATGGGATCATTCCTAACTGCAATCGCACAAGGTATAGCTGGTGGTTTCGGTATGTGGATTGCTGGCTTCCCAGGACTGTTCTGGGGCACCATGATGGGCTTTGCCTCTTTCATCCCGGTGGTCGGTACTGCGCTAATCTGGATCCCAGCGGCGGCTTACTTGTTCTTAACCGGTGACACGACTTGGGCTATCTTCCTAACGGTTTACTGCGTGGCAATTGTTGGTTCGATAGATAACCTACTACGACCACTGTTAATGCAAGGCAGTGCGGGTATGAACACCCTGATGATTTTCTTCTCGCTACTGGGTGGTATCCAACTATTCGGACTGATTGGTCTTATCTACGGCCCGCTGATTTTTGCGATTACCATTGTTCTATTTAACATCTACGATGAAGAGTTTAAGGACTTTTTAAATCAGCAAGACAAGAGTTAAACCGCTCTTCAATCACTTACTTGCCGAACGAGTATTAAACACTTCAAGCTTTGGGCGGATTATGCGAAAATCCGCCCTCATTTTTTGCTAACAATTCAATAGAGTGTCCTATGTCAGCTTATATTGCCCCAAGCCAGATTGCTGAGCGCCAACTTGCCTACTTTGAAGGCAAACATGTTTTAGTTGCCGGTGAGGCTGAAGACTTATTTCCTGTTGAGTTAGCAAAACACTGTGAGTCTGTTTCTGTATTTACTTCAAACTACAGCTACTACCGTCAGCTTGAAGGCTACAGCGCTATTCAACGTTTTTACGGTGCTGAGTTTACCGAAGAGACCAAAGCTGACTTAGTGATGCTGTACTGGCCAAAAGCAAAAGCTGAAGCTGAGTTTTTGCTGGCGATGCTGTTTGCCAAACTAGGCAAAGATACTGAGATTGTTGTGGTTGGTGAGAACCGCTCTGGCGTGAAAAGCATTGAGAAGATGTTTGCCGCTTACGGTAAGGTCGTAAAATACGATTCAGCGCGTCGTTGCTCTTTCTACTGGGGTCAATGCTTTGAGCAACCAGCCGCTTTTAACCTGCAAGACTGGTTTAAAACTTACACGGTGAACATTGGTGAGCAGTCACTTACCGTAAAAAGCCTGCCAGGTGTATTTAGCCATGGTGAATTTGATGTCGGTAGCCAGCTTCTGCTAGATACATTACCAACGTTGAAGGGCAAAGTGTTGGACTTCGGTTGCGGTGCCGGTGTACTCGGTGCAGTAATGGCCTCTCGCAATCCTGATATTGAACTTGAGATGTGCGACATCAGTGCGTTTGCAGTAGCGTCTAGCCAAGCAACTTTGGAAGCGAACGGCTTAACGGGCAAAGTTTTCGCTTCTGATGTCTACTCTGATACAGCGCAAGACTATCAATTCATTATCAGCAACCCACCATTCCACTCGGGCTTGGATACGAGCTACAGTGCAACAGAAACCCTTCTGGCGCAGGCTCCACAGTATTTAAACCGTTCTGGTGAGCTGATCATTGTTGCCAACAGCTTCTTAAAATACATCCCAATTATTGAGCAAGCATTTGGAAAATGCGCGACTCTAAATAAGACCACCAAATTCGCGATCTACCACGCAAACAAGTAGCCTATCTAGCACAGCGCAGGGTCATTATCTGCGCTGTCTGTTCATATTTTTGTCAAAAGTCTATAAAAGTGAGCTTTTGCACACGCTTTAAATACCACTTACTTGTCAAAGTAAAAAAACTCGTTAATTTCGTTAAATTGGAAACCATTAATTCTATTCTCTGTACTTGTTTTCGCCCCTTTTAGCAGTACATCAAAGGAAAGTAGTACCCAATTTATGTTTAGATTTTATCGTAAGCAGAAGTTTAAGCGCCTTCAAAACACCCTAATGCTGGCATTTCTTGTCCTTAGTATTACTCCAGTGACACTTATCGCGATATTTTTCCTCCAATCGCACAGTCAGGATCTTCAGGAACAAAGTACTTCGCACCTTGTTTCTGTTCGTGATACTAAGCAACAACAGATTGTCGACTACCTACAGGCTCAAGAATCCCAAGTGATGGGCTTTGTTCGCTCAGAACTAGCCAATGCCAGTGGCGGACGCTTCTATGGCTTAATCAATGCCTTCCAACGCCTAGGCTTGGATATTGACGAAGCTCGCAACAATGCTCAGCAACGTTATATCCAAGGTTCTGGTGATCAGATCAAAACATCCATTCTTCCAGAATCGAGCAGCTATATTGGTAGTGAACGTTATCGCCTACTGCATAAGCGCTATCATAACGCCTATCTAGAGTTGCTTAAGCGCTCCGATTTTGACGATATTTTATTGGTTGATATCAACGGTAACGTTGCTTACTCCGTCTTCAAAAATGACGATTACGGCACTAACTTGCTGACTGGTAAGTACAAGGACTCAAACCTAGGTGTTACTTTCAAGCGCCTGGCTAAAGACGTCACAGACCGACGCAAGTCAAATGAAGATTACACACCAGTTATTGTCTCTGACTTTAAGGACGAGAACGGTAAACAGACGGCATGGTTAGGCGCACCTATCGTGCAGCAAGGTTACTTACACAGTTACGCGATGTTTAGGCTGCCAATCAACGGCATCACTAAGCTGATTGCCGATCTAAACAAGAGCTCAAACATTCAAACTTTGCTCGTTGGTAGTGACCACTTACCTCGTAGCCTCGCTCATTCGAAAAAATCTATAAATCTAAGCCTAGATGTAGTGGACAAAGCACTAGCAGGCGAAACCGCTGTTGGCACATTCGATAACACCCAGAATCAAGCCATCATTGCGGCCTATACACCTATTGAGCTTAAGTACGCCACTTGGGCTTTGGTCGTTGAGCTTCCAGAAAAAGAAGCCTTCGCACGTATTCACCAGCTAGAAAAGATCTTCGTTATCGTCATGCTCACCGCCATCATTCTAGTGGTGGTTGCATCGCACTATTTATCAAACTTCATCACCTCCCCGCTGCTTAAACTGACATGGGCAGCCGAGAAAGTCTCTGCCGGTGACCTTGATGAAACCATGATCAATACAGAGCGCAAAGACGAAATCGGTCGCTTGGCTGTCAGCTTTGAGCGAATGCAACGTTCAATTCGTGACAAGATGCAGCTGATCAAAAATCAAAATGATGAACTTGAGGACAACCTTAAGACCATTCAGAAACAAAATGATGAGTTGCAGCTCGCCAACAAACTCAAAGATGAATTCTTAGCAACCACCTCACACGAATTGAGAACACCACTGCATGGTATGGTTGGTATTGCTGAAGCATTGACATCGGGTGCGAATGGCCCTATTCCGGCGAACCAGAAATACCAGTTGGATATCATCATCAACAGTGGTCAGCGACTAGCAACCTTGGTTGATGATCTGCTTGATTATCACAAGATGCGTTACGGTAGCTTGGACATTAAGAAATCTGCGGTTGATCTGTCTGCTGCCACCAGCTTGGTGCTTGAGCTATCTCATCACCTGTTGGGCAATAAACCGATTCGTATTATTAACCAAGTGCCGAGTGATTTAGGGCTAGTATCGTCCGATCCTCAGCGCCTTGAGCAGGTGATGTATAACTTGGTCGGCAATGCCATCAAGTACACATCAGAAGGTAAAATCGTTATCTCTGCGAGCGTAATCGACGACAACATTCGTGTGCAAGTGGTCGATACTGGTCAAGGCATACCAGCAGAGTATCTTGAACATATCTTCGAACCCCTGATTCAAGCAGGCCAAGACGCCAGTAACTATCGCCAAGGTGCAGGCCTTGGCTTATCGATCAGTCGCCAGTTAATTGAATTAATGGGTGGTTCGCTATACGTAAGTAGCCAGCCAATGCTAGGTACTACGTTCAGTTTTACTCTGCCTCTGGCGACAGAAGAAGAACTTAAAAACTACAACGAATCAGGTAGCTACTCACACTTCAAAGCGCCTGACTTGATTGATAACACACAGCAAGAAAACAGCGTCATCAATGAGAACCCTGATGGTCCACTGCTGGTTATCGCGGATGATGAACCCGTTAACCTTCGTGTACTAGACAGCTTCTTGAAACTAGAAGGCTATCGAGTACGTACAGCCTGCGATGGCCCTGAAACCATCGAGTTGATTGAAAAAGAGAAGCCAGAACTATTGCTCCTCGATATCATGATGCCGGGCATGAGCGGCTATCAAGTGTGTGAAACACTGCGTAAGCAATATGACCATGCGCAACTACCGATCATAATGCTGACCGCGCTCAACCAAGCAGAAGACCGTGTACGCGGCTTCGAAGCTGGCGCTAATGACTATTTGTCTAAGCCATTCAACAAACAAGAGCTATCAGCTCGAATCACAGCACATCTATCAGCAAGTAAAGCTGAGCAGAGACGCCTTGAGAACGACCAACTACAACTAGAGCTCAAGCACAGAGCGATGGTTGAAGCTAACTTGCTAGAAACTCAAGGACGTTTACTCGAGCAGCTAGAATCTGCACCAGAGGCCATCATCTGCATTCGTGATGACCAACGTATTCGCTTTGCCAACGAAGCGGCAGCTAAACTCTTTAGGCGCGGACAAGAGCAACTTAAGCGCTCAATGGCCGACGAAATCATCGCGCCTAAATACCTGAGAGTGGAACAAGCACACTACTGTGGCGATATCGACATCTATATAGATGACACTCGTCAGCGCATACCGAGTGACATCCTCAAGTTACCTGAAGGCTCAGGGCTAGACACCATGTACATATTCAATGTTGGCGGTGGCGTTAACTCAAACCGTATCAATAACCTTGAGACGGCTGTTGAAGCGCTTTCTAGCTATGCCTTTGAAGGTGATAAGGACAAGCTTCAGCAGCTGAAAGAACTAGGCGGAGAGTTTACACGCTTAGCAGATAAAGCCACAGGAGAAGGTAAAAACAAGCAAGAGTTAATGCGTGAAGTCTTAGTCGACGCGATGAGCAACGCCATCCTATACTGGGAATCGGTTACCGGAGAAACCAAGTTTGCGTTCGCAGAGAAGAGTGGCTTATGGCGCGTTTATCTAGACAGAAGCACACTACAAACGCGAACGTTAGACAAATACCTACGTGTAGAAACGCTGCCTAAAACACCTCGCTGGCGAACAGTACTAAGCTCTATCGAGTTCATTCTCGAACACTGTAAAGAACAGACACCAGAGAGAACGCACATTGAGATGCTCAGAGACAAACTACAGAAGTTACTGACCAGTTAACCCTGAACTAACATCACTCTATTAGCCCACCTTACGTGGGCTTTTTTGTACGTATAATAGTCGTAAAAAGCACAATTAGAGCCGTTCACTCCCACTTCTTTTACAGCTTTAAACAAGAGAAATATCATGCTATTTCGACGTAATGAGTATCGGCATCAGCTACCGATTTTCGCTCTATTCTCCACCGATTCTAACCGTAACCTGACTATTTGTTGCAGTTTGAGAAGCGAGTCACAACAGAACGGCAGATTTAATTTTCTCGGAAAATTTAACGTGAAATTAGTAAGTGACCAAGATCTACAATTAGATTAAATTAGAAACAACCACCATATTTAAAAACACAAAATGTAAGTAACCACTCACACGCAATGTTCAACAACTAACTAGTTGCGAGTCACATCACCTTAACAATTACGGACGAAAAACCACCAGAGCGCCCTATTTTGACGTTAATGACGTGAGGTTATCTATTTTTAACGTTTTTGACGGGAAACGAGTTTGATTAATTCATCGATAAGGTGTTTTCTTACTCCTGCCAAAGGCCTACAGGCCACTCTTACCACTTCTCAGAAACAGCGATGAATCTGGAGCAACGAAGAAGAAGAGGTAGGCCTTTAACCAGAGTGTGTATCTACTAACCAATTAGCGATAGATAACATTCAATCCATTAGTGAAATGAAAGCAAATAGTAAGGAACAGCTATGCTTGCCAATATAAAAAAAACAGCCCTAGCAACAGCAATTATTGCAACTGCTACAACAGGTTTTGCATCAGTAGCAACAGCTGCAGAACGCAGCGAACTGACTATTCACCCTAAGGAGTTCACTACCTTTGTACGTAACTTTAACCCGTATTTAGGCGCAACTCATTTACATACAACTTGGGATTTCCTCTACGAACCATTAGTTGTATTTAACGAAATGCACGGTAACACTCCAGTGTTCCGTCTCGCTGAAAACTTCAAAATGTCAGATGATCTGACGAGTGTTGTTTTCGACATTCGTAAGGCTGTTAAGTGGTCTGATGGAGAAACTTTTTCTGCTGATGATGTTGTTTTTTCTTTCAACCTTGTAAAAGAGAGACCAGAACTTGACCAATCTGGTATCAACTCTTGGGTAACTTCCGTAGAAAAACTTAACGACTATCAAGTTAAATTCACACTAGCAGAAGCCAACTCGAATGCGCCTTACGAGATTGCTAAAGTACCTGTAGTACCAAAGCACATCTGGAAAGACGTTAAAGATCCATCAACGTTTACCAATGAAAATCCGGTAGGTTCTGGTCCATTTACAGAAATTGATACATTTACTGCGCAACTATATATCCAGTGTGCAAACCCTAATTACTGGGATGCAGACAACCTAGATGTTGACTGTCTGCGTGTTCCACAAATTGCGAATAACGACCAATTCCTAGGTAAAATCGTAAACAGTGAAATGGACTGGACGTCTTCTTTCGTTCCAGATATCGACCGTACATACGCGGCAGCCAGCCCTAAACATCACTACTGGTACCCGCCAGCAGGTACACAAGCTTTCGTTGTAAACTTCAAGCATCCAGATGCTGCAAAGCATGAAGCGTTAAGCAACGTTGAATTTCGTCGTGCCTTCTCCATGGCGCTTGACCGTCAAACTATCATCGACATCGCATTCTACGGTGGCGGTACAGTGAACGACTTCGCATCCGGCCTTGGCTACGCATTCGAAGCTTGGTCTGATGAAAAGACTCACAACAAGTACAAAGGCTTTAATACTTACAACGCTGAAGGCGCGAAGAAGCTTCTTGCTGACGCAGGCTTCCAAGATGTAAACAACGATGGTTTTGTTGATACTCCATCTGGTAAGTCTTTCGAACTAATGATCCAGTCGCCAAACGGCTGGACTGACTTCAACAACACAGTTCAACTAGCGGTAGAGCAGCTAAACGAAGTGGGCATCAAAGCAAAAGCTCGTACGCCAGACTTCTCTGTATACAACCAAGCAATGCTGGAGGGTACATACGACGTAGCATACACAAACTACTTCCACGGTGCGGATCCATACACGTACTGGAACAGTGCTTACAACTCATCACTACAATCTGGTGACGGTATGCCTCGTTTTGCCATGCACTTCTACAAAAACGACAAACTAGATGGTCTTCTAAACAGCTTCTACAAAACAGCTGACAAGAACGAACAGCTAGACATTGCACACGGTATCCAGCAAATCATCGCTGCAGACCAAGTGACAATCCCTGTGATGTCTGGTGCTTACATGTACCAATACAACACAACTCGCTTCACTGGTTGGTGGAACGAAGAAAATCCAAAAGGCCGCCCACAAATTTGGGCTGGTATTCCAGAGCGTTTACTTCATGTACTGGACCTAAAACCAGTCAAATAAGTATTCGTTCAATCCTTGCGGCGTAATCTCTTACGCCGCTTATAAAAATCCCCAGACTCTCAATTGAAAGTATGGCGCTCGTCGTCAGGGGATTTTTCGTTCCAAATTTCGCTAGGAGCGACCTGAATCCAGAAACAGGGAAACAATCTGGGTGAGTAAGGTGTGAGTTATGGGTTATTTTTTAAGACGTTTGTCATTTTATTTTGTCGCGCTATTAGTTGCAGCGACGTTAAACTTTATTATTCCAAGAGCAATGCCTGGTGATCCAGTTACCATGATGTTTGCGAACGCTTCTGTGCAAGTTACTCCAGAACGTATTGCTGCAATGAAAGAGCTATTAGGTTTCGTTGATGGCGGCTTACTAGTTCAATACGCAGCGTACATGAAGAACATCCTTAGCTGGGAGCTTGGTACATCAATTCAATTCTACCCTCTTTCTGTAAATTCATTGTTGGGTGGGGCATTCGGCTGGTCGCTTTTCTTAGCAGGTACCGCTGTAATTCTTTCTTTCTCTATCGGTTCTATCCTAGGTATTTTCGCGGCGTGGAAACGTGGCAGCAAATACGATGCTTTTGTAACGCCAGGAATGCTGATTCTACAAGCCGTTCCTCAAGTCGTTATCGCGATGATTGCACTATTTACCTTTGCAATCGGCTTGAAGTGGTTCCCAACGGGTTACGCTTACACCGCTGGTACTGTGCCTGATTGGACAAGCTGGGCATTCATCAAAGATGTTGCTTACCACGCTTTCTTACCACTTTTCTGTGCTTCAGTTGTTCAAATTGGTGGCTTCCTAGTCAACATGCGTAACAACATGATCAACCTACTTGCTGAAGACTACATCACTATGGCGAAAGGCAAAGGCCTGAGCGAAAACCGAGTGGTATTCAACTACGCAGCACGTAACGCAATGCTACCGAGCGTGACCGCACTTTCTATGTCGCTAGGTATGGCAATCGGTGGTCAGCTAATTATCGAAATCATCTTCAACTACCCAGGTCTTGGCAGCGTACTTTTCAACGCAATCAACGCTCGAGACTACCAAGTACTGCAAGGTCAGCTACTTATCATGACGCTATTCATGCTGTTCTTTAACTTGGTGGCAGACATGCTTTACGTAGTTCTTGACCCTCGTCTTCGTAAGGGTGGTAAATAATCATGAAAGACTTTCTAAAACTCATTTGGCGTAACCCGATGGCCCTAACAGGCGTCATCATCCTAAGCATCTTTGTTCTTGGCGCTCTTGCAGCTCCATTGATCACCAAACATGCACCAGACAAGCGCACAGGTAACCCACACGAGTACCCTGGCTTTGTTGTTAAATCGGCACAAACTAACCCGAACGGCTGGGTGGCACAAAACCTTGCAGACGACCGTCGCACACTGATTATGTCTAAAAAAGCGGACCACGTATTAGGTACGACTCGTATGGGCCGTGATGTTTGGTCACAAGTGGTATACGGCGCACGCGTATCACTGGCAGTAGGCTTCGGTGCAGGTCTAACAGTATGTTTACTAGCAACAATTATCGGTGTTTCGGCAGGTTACTTCGGTGGTCGTGTCGATGACGTACTAACCGCTGCGATGAACATCATGCTGGTTATCCCCCAATACCCATTACTGTTCGTGGTAGCAGCTTTCATCGGTGAGGCAGGGCCACTCACAATAACCTTGGTTATCGGCTTTATGTCCTGGGCTTGGGGCGCCCGTGTTGTTCGCTCCCAAACTCTAGCACTGCGTGAAAAAGAGTTTGTTAAAGCAGCAGAAGTACTTGGTGAGTCTCCAATTCGCATCATCTTCGTTGAGATTCTGCCAAACCTTATCTCCATCGTAGGTGCAAGTTTCATCGGTTCAGTAATGTACGCAATCATGATGGAAGCAACAATCTCGTTCCTAGGTCTTGGTGACCCGAACACAATCAGCTGGGGCATCATGCTTTACAACGTTCAAACCTCTTCATCAATGCTGATTGGCGCTTGGTGGGAACTGTTAGCTCCTTGTATTGCACTGACAATGCTAGTTACAGGCCTTGCTCTGCTTAACTTCGCTGTCGATGAGATTGCTAACCCGCAACTGCGTTCTCACAAAGGTATGAAGCGTTGGAAGAAGCTTGCAGCTCAAGATAAACAAGAACGCGAACCAGAACTACCACCACAAAATGCACTTTGGAGCGGAGATAAATAATCATGTCTGAACCACTAATTTCTATCCGCAACTTATGCGTGGATTACATAACAGAGTCAGGCGATGTGCGTGCGTGTAACAACGTTAGCTTCGATATCGCGCCTGGTGAGGTATTTGGTCTAGCCGGTGAATCGGGTTGTGGTAAATCAACCGTTGCTTTCTCACTAATGCGTCTTCATAAGCCGCCAGCTTACATCAGTGGTGGTGAGGTTATCTTCAATGGTGAAAACATTCTTGAATACAGTGATGACCGTATGCAAGCGTTCCGTTGGAGTGAGATGTCGATGGTATTCCAGAGTGCGATGAACGCACTCAACCCAGTATTACCAATGGAAGAGCAGTTCTGTGACGTAATCATGCGTCACACGAACATGACTCGTGAGCAAGCTAAAAAGCGCGCTGAAGGCTTACTGGAAATCGTAGACATTCACCCGAGCCGTTTGAGTGATTACCCTCACCAATTCTCTGGTGGTATGCGTCAACGTCTAGTGATTGCTATCGCGTTAGCACTGAATCCAAAGCTGATCATCATGGATGAGCCAACAACAGCACTCGATGTGGTTGTACAACGCGAAATCCTACAAAAGATCTATGCACTAAAAGAAGAGTTTGGTTTCTCGATTCTGTTTATCACCCATGACTTATCGTTAATGGTCGAGTTCTCTGACCGCATCGGCATCATGTACTCGGGTGAGCTTATCGAGGTCGCTAACTCACAAGATATTCTAGAAAACCCTTACCACCCTTACACCAAAGGGCTGGGTAGTTCTTTCCCTCCACTAACAGGGCCAAAGACAAAACTAACCGGCATTCCAGGCAACCCTCTGAACTTATTAGAGATTCCTGAAGGATGTCGCTTCCAAGCTCGCTGTGACCGTGTACATGAAACCTGTACTAAGGTGCCAACCAAGCTGCGCTCTATCGAGCCGGGACACTTGTCGAACTGCCACCTGTACGGTGACCCAATAGTACAAAGGAAGCTATAGCTTGCACGCTGATTCAGCGTGAATAACGAACAAGGCGGCTCCGACCGCCAAAAAGCAAGCGAAGCGAATAAGGATTCTGGAGACAATTATGAGCAAAGATTTCGGTCAATTATTGGTAGAAGGTAAGAACGTTGTAAAAGACTTCCCAATAAGCAGTACCACCATTCAAACCCCAATGATGCGTGCGATTAACGACGTGTCATTCAAAATGTACAAAAGCCGCGGCCTAGCCGTCGTTGGTGAGTCTGGTTCAGGCAAATCAACCACAGCAAAAATGATCGCAAAAATGTACGCGCCTTCAGGCGGTACCATTGAGTACAAAGGCCGTGATATTCAAGATATCTCAAGCCGTAAAGATCTGATGCATTACCGTGAAGGTGTGCAAATGGTATGGCAAGACCCGTTTGGTTCTCTGAATCCAACCCATAACATCTTCCACCATATTGCTCGACCACTGTTGATCCACAAGAAGGTGACTTCTGGCAACAAGAGAGAGCTAGAAGAGCGTGTATACGATCTTTTAGAGCAAGTAGGCCTAATCCCACCAAAAGAGACAGCGAAAAAATATCCACACCAGCTGTCTGGTGGCCAACGTCAGCGTGTCAACCTTGCACGTAACATCGCGGTAGGTGCAGAAGTCGTTCTTGCCGATGAACCGACGTCAATGCTCGACGTTTCGATTCGTGCTGGTGTTCTGAACTTGATGGAAGAAATGAAGTTTGAGAAACAAATGTCTCTGCTTTACATCACCCACGATATCGCCACTGCGCGTTACATCGCTGAAGACCTGTCAGTAATGTATGTGGGTCACATGGTTGAGTGGGGGGATACCGATGACGTAATTGCTAACCCTCAGCACCCTTACACCCAACTATTGGTTTCAGCGGTTCCAGATCCAAAGAAATCAATCCATGACCAACTGGCCGGCAACAAAGGTGAAATTCCGCTTTGGACGCCAGCATCTGTAGGCTGTCCATTCGCTGGCCGTTGTACTCACGCGATGGACAAGTGTAAAGAGCAACTTCCTGGCGTGACTCAATTAGCAGAGAACCACTTCGTTCGTTGCTACCTACACGAAAGCTAAACATTAAGACTGAGTTAGGGTCTGCGGACCCTAACTACTTATATCCAAAACAATTCAGGTACCTAGCCACAAGAAACTAGGACCTTTGGAGAATATTGATGCTGTTATTGACCAACCATATTGGCTACGAATCTTCGGCTCCTAAGCAAGCTATTCTGCAGACAAAGAAAGCGCGTTTATCCAGTACCACTGCATTGCTCGTGTGTGCCGACAACCACATTACCGTGGGTAACTTCGACGTTGTAAAACAGGGTCGCGTAGCAAACTGGCATCAAGGGCAATTCTTCACGATCGATTTCAGCGCATTCACTGAGAGCGGACGTTACTACCTGCGCTTTGACAGCCTTCGCTCTGAAGTGTTCGAGATTGGTAACAACCTACTAATGAGCCACACTTTTTCTGATGTGCTTCACTACTTTAAGTCACAACGTTGTGGCGGCATTTTTGATAAGAAAGATCGTCAAGCCCAAATTCTTGGCACCGACCGATACGTTGATGTTCATGGTGGTTGGTACGACGCATCAGGCGATGTAAGCAAGTATTTTAGCCACTTGTCGTATGGCAATTACCTAAACCCACAACAGATTCCAATGGTAGTTTGGAACATGCTTAAAAGCGTGCGCTTAACCAGCAACAACCCAGACTTCCCTAAATTCTCTATGACACGACTAATGGAAGAAGCGCTATTCGGTGCCGATTTCTTAGTACGTATGCAAGACGCGGCTGGATACTTCTACATGACAGTATTCGATAAGTGGAGCAAAGATATCAACCAACGCGACATCTGCGCGTACTCCACTCAAGAAGGCCATAAATCAACAGATTTGCAAGCCGGCTACCGACAAGGTGCTGGTGTGGCTATTGCAGCACTTGCCGCAGCGTCTGAACTAGACATATCGGGTAGCTACTCAAGCCAAACCTATCTTGATACCGCGACCAAAGGTTACTGGCACCTAAAAGAATACAACTTACAGTACCTAAACGATGGTGAAGAGAACATCATCGATGAGTATTGCGCCCTACTCGCGGCCAATGAGCTTTACCGAGTAACACAAGACGAACAATACCTTTCAGAAGCAAGAACTTGGGCGACTCGTTTAATCTCTCGCCAACAGTCAGATGATTCATTTGAGCACTTCTGGTCAGCAAACTCTGATGGCTCTCGTCCATACTTTCATGCAGCTGAAGCTGGCCTTCCAGTAATTGCTTTGTGTGAGTACATCAACAATGAAACCGATACGGAGCTCAAAGAACAAGCTCGCATTGTTGTTGAACAAGCATGTCAGTTCGAAATCAACATCACCGATAAAGTCACTAACCCATTTGGCTACCCAAGACAGTATGTAAAAAATGTTGATGGTGATAAGCGCGATGCTTTCTTCGTAGCTCAGAAGAACGAAACCGGCTACTGGTGGCAAGGTGAAAACGCACGTCTTGGTTCCATTGCAACCATGGCTTACCTCGTTCAACCACATATTAAAGATCACGGCTTGCAAGAACGTTTAATCCAACTTTCACAGAACAGCCTCAACTGGATCTTGGGCCTTAACCCTTACCACATGTGCATGCTTGATGGTCACGGTCATAACAACCCTGACTACTTACCTCAGCTTGGCTTTTTCAATGCCAAAGGCGGTATCTGTAACGGCATTACCGCTGGCTTTGAAGATGATCAAGACATTGCGTTTAATCCACCAGCACAAAAAGATGACATGCTTCAAAACTGGCGCTGGGGCGAACAATGGATCCCTCACGGTGTTTGGTTCCTATTGGCAACCGCTGCGCAATTCAATTTCCTAGCACAGCGTAAGGAGCAATAATCATGACGCTTTACTACGTAGGTATTGATGGTGGCGGCACGTCTTGTCGTGCTCGTATTCGCGATGACCAAGGCACACTCATTGGTGAAGCGAAAAGCGGCAGCGCTAACATCCTTTTAGGTGTTGATGTTGCGATGAGCTCAATTATTGATGCGATTACTCAAGCAGCACAACAAGGGCAACTCGAATCAAGTCATTTTTCAAATATGCATGTCGGCCTTGCACTGGCTGGTGCTGAGCAAAAGTCAGCATGGTTCAACTTCATGGCTCAGCCACACCCTTTCGCCAGTATGACGCTCAACACCGACGCTTACGGTGCTTGCATTGGAGCTCACAATGGCCAAAACGGCGCCATTATGATAGGTGGAACAGGTTCATGCGGCATCTACCTACAAGATGGCGAGCAACATGTCGTTGGTGGCCGTGAGTTTCCAATTTCCGACCAAGGTGGCGGCGCGGTGATGGGTCTTCGCTTGATTCAACAAGTTCTGCTGGCAGAAGATGGCATTCGCAACAAGACAGCACTGACTCAACACGTGATGAACCACTTTGGCAATGATGTTGATGCCATCGTCGAATGGTCAAAAGGCGCTATTCCAAAAGACTATGGTCAATTCTCGCCAGTAATTTTTCAACTAGCTAACGAAGGCGATGAGCTCGCTATCGAGATGCTCAAGCAAACCGCCGCTGATATCGAAATGTTTGTACTAGCACTGCATCGCAAAGGCGCGGACAAGGTATGCCTGATGGGCAGTATCGCAGAGCGCATTCTCAACTGGTTATCACCACCAGTACAACAATGGATCGTTGAACCTCAATTTGATGCTATCGAAGGCGCATTGATGTTTGCCGGAAAACCACAACACAACTTGTATCAACAGGCTTAGCAGGGAAGTTATATGAATTATCGCATCGACTTAGCTGTTCTTTCTGAACAAAAAAACAACTGCCGATTTGGCCTTACGGTACACAACTTAAGTGATCTTGACGTAACTGATTGGTCACTCCATTTTGCATTTGACCGATTCATCCTTCCAGAGAGTCTGTCGCAAGGTGAATTAACTCAAGTAGGAAGCTTTTGTTCTTACCAGCCAAGTGCCAACGTGTTAAAGGCGAACAACCATTACTACCTTGAATTCAGTATTCAAAGCGCTCCATTCCGTTTCTATTCTGATGGTCTCAATGACGCCTTTATCCAAACACATCATCAAGGCGAAACCTCGGTACTACCAGTAGCAATATCACCAATAGTGCTGGCTTCACCATATCGTGAACGCAGCCAAATCCCAGAAGTGGATGCGGCACAGGTAGCACTGATCCCCCAACCGAATCAATTCGAGTTGAAACAAGGCGGCTTCGCACTGAACAAAGAGTGCAAAGTTGAAGTTCAGTCTCACCTTGCAGAGAAAGCCAGTGCTTGGCTACAACAAGAATTACTGACGACGTTTGAGCTAGCGGTTTCAACAGAACTATCACCAGAAGAAAACGGTGACATTCTACTGCGTAGTAATCCGACTTTAGATGAAGCCGAGCACAAGCTAACGATCACAACTCAGCAAGTGGTCGTAGAATCCGGCAGCCAATCAGGCTTTACGCATGCCGTCGCTAGCTTAATCCAATTGGTTCAACAACAAGATGCTGAACACTTCTCTGTGCCATGTTGCAAAATCGCCGATCAACCTCGTTTCAAATACCGAGGCATGATGTTGGACTGCGCACGTCACTTCCACTCTGTGGAGCAAGTGAAGCGTTTAATCAACCAACTGGCGCACTACAAATTCAACGTTTTTCATTGGCACCTAACCGATGATGAAGGTTGGAGAATCGAGATTAAGCGACTACCTCAACTCACTGAAATCGGTGCTTGGCGAGGCCCTGACTATGCATTGGAGCCGCAATATACCCATATTGCGGAAAACTACGGCGGCTTCTACACACAGCAACAGATTCGCGAAGTTATTGAATACGCAGAGCAACGTAGCATCACGGTGATCCCAGAGATCGATATCCCAGGACACTGCCGCGCCGCGATCAAATCACTGCCTGATATGTTGGTAGAGCAAGCGGACACCACTCAATATAAAAGCATTCAGCACTACAACGACAATGTACTAAACCCAGGTTTATCGGGGACTTATCAGTTCTTAGATATCGTTATTGAAGAAGTCGCTGAACTCTTCCCGAGTGAATTGATTCACATGGGTGCAGACGAAGTGCCACCTGGAGTGTGGACCAACAGCTCTGCTGCTCAAGCACTGATGAAAGAACATCAATACCAAGACAGCAAAGATCTACAAGGCCACCTGTTCCGCTATGCCGAGAACAAACTTAAGCAGCTAGGCAAACGCATGGTGGGCTGGGAAGAGGCACAACACGGCGACAAGGTGAGCAAAGAGACCATCATCTACTCGTGGCTCAGTGAAGAAGCCGCCGTGAACTGTGCTCGCCAAGGCTTTGATGTGGTTCTGCAACCCGCACAATTTACTTATCTCGACATGACCCAAGATTATTCCCCGGAAGAGCCGGGCGTAGATTGGGCTGCCGTTATCCCATTAGAACAAGCTTATACCTACGAAGCGCTTGCTGAGATATCCGACACCGACCCAATTCGTAAGCGGATCCGCGGAATTCAGTGTGCTCTATGGTGTGAGATCGTCACCAACCAAAAGCGTATGGATTACATGGTATTCCCAAGAATTAGCGCTTTAGCTGAAGGATGTTGGACACACAAAAACAACCGAAACTGGCTTGATTACCTGTCTCGCCTAAAAGTTCACTTGCCGCTACTCGACAGACTCAATGTTGATTACCGCAACCCTTGGAAAGCTGAATAAAACAAAACCACAGCATGCTCATACCGAGTGATAGCTGACTCAAATTAAGGTGCTCAGTCCAACAAAACTCAGCATCACTATTTAAAAATTAGCTGCATAGATGCAGTTTGTTAAAAAGGAAATGACAATGAAATACGGCTATTTCGATAACGACAATCGCGAATACGTCATCACTCGCCCTGATGTACCAGCACCTTGGACCAACTACCTAGGTACTGAAAAGTTTTGTACTGTAATTTCGCACAATGCGGGCGGTTACTCGTTCTACAATTCTCCGGAATACAACCGTGTTACTAAATTCCGTCCAAACGGCACCTTTGACCGTCCAGGACACTATGTTTACCTGCGTGATGATGAGACTGGTGATTACTGGTCTATCTCTTGGCAGCCAGTGGCAAAGAGCCTAGATGAAGCGAACTACGAGGTTCGTCACGGCCTGTCATACTCAAAGTTCAAATGTGAATACAGCGGCATTACCGCAACCAAAACGCTATTCGTACCTAAAGGTGAAGATGCAGAAGTTTGGGACGTTGTGCTAAAGAACAACACTGATAAACCACGTACTATCAGCACATTCTCATTTGTAGAGTTCTCGTTCAGCCACATCCAATCAGACAACCAAAACCACCAGATGTCTCTGTACTCTGCGGGCACGTCTTACCAAGAAGGTGTGTTGGAATACGATCTGTACTACAACACTAACGACTTTGAAGGCTTCTACTACTTAGCGTCAACCTTCTCACCAGACAGCTACGACGGTCAACGTGACAACTTCCTTGGCATGTACCGCGATGAAGCTAACCCAATTGCGGTTGAAAACGGTAAGTGTTCGAACAGCGCTCAAACCTGTTACAACCACTGTGGTTCTCTGCATAAGCAATTTACCATTCAACCAGGTGAAGAAGTTCGCTTTGCTTACTTACTAGGTATCGGCAAAGGCAACGGTGAGCGCCTACGTGAAAAGTACCAAGACACTGCAAACGTAGATGCAGCGTTCCAAGGCATCAAGGATCACTGGGACGAGCGTTGCAACAAGTTCCAAGTTAAGTCTCCAAACGAAGGCTTAGACACCATGATCAACACCTGGACACTATACCAAGCCGAAACCTGTGTGGTTTGGTCACGCTTTGCTTCATTCATCGAAGTTGGTGGTCGTACTGGTCTGGGTTACCGTGATACGGCGCAAGATGCTATTTCAGTACCTCATGCCAACCCACAAATGACCAAGAAGCGTATTATCGACCTGCTTCGCGGCCAAGTGAAAGCGGGCTACGGTCTACACTTGTTCGATCCAGACTGGTTCGATCCAGAGAAAGCCGACGTTGAGCCATCAAAATCACCAACGGTTGTTCCAACACCGTCAGATGACGACAAGATCCACGGCATTGAAGACACATGTTCTGATGATCACCTATGGATCGTTCCGACCATCATCAAATACGTAATGGAAACTGGCGAGCACGAGTTCTTTGACGAAGTGATTCCTTACGCAGACGGTGGTGAAGCAACAATTTACGAACACATGAAAGCGGCACTGAACTTCTCTGCAGAATACGTTGGTCAAACGGGGATCTGTAAAGGCCTACGTGCTGACTGGAATGACTGTTTGAACCTTGGTGGCGGTGAATCGTCAATGGTGTCATTCCTACACTTCTGGGCGCTACAAGAATTCTTAGACTTAGCTAAGTTCCGCAATAACGACGCTGATGTTGCGAAATACACAGAAATGGCAGCGAACGTTCGTGAAGCGTGTGAAACACACCTTTGGGATGATGAAGGCGGTTGGTACATTCGTGGTCTAACCAAAAATGGCGACAAGATCGGTACCGCTCAACAAGCTGAAGGTCGTGTACACCTTGAGTCAAATACACTAGCAGTTCTATCTGGTGCGGTTTCTCAGGAGCGCGGTGAGAAAGCGATGGATGCAGTCGACGAGAACCTATTCTCTGAATACGGCTTGCACCTAAACTCTCCATCGTTCGCGACACCAAACGATGATATCGGCTTCGTCACTCGCGTTTACCAAGGCGTAAAAGAGAATGGCGCTATCTTCTCTCACCCGAACCCATGGGCTTGGGTAGCAGAAGCGAAACTTGGCCGTGGTGACCGTGCGATGAAATTCTACGATGCACTTAACCCATACAACCAAAACGACATGATTGAAACACGTTACGCAGAACCGTACTCGTACGTGCAGTTCATCATGGGTAAAGACCACCAAGACCACGGTCGTGCAAACCACCCATGGTTAACCGGTACTTCTGGTTGGGCATACTTTGCGGTAACCAACTTCATTCTTGGTGTTCGCACAGGCTTTGAAGGCTTAACCGTAGATCCTTGTATCCCAACAGATTGGCCAGAGTTTGAAGTGACTCGTCAATGGCGTGGTGCGACATACAACATCACAGTACAGAACCCGAATGCAGTAAGCAAAGGGGTTGCCTCTATCACTATCAACGGTGAGTCAGTAGAAGGCGCAATCCCAGTTCAAGCAGAAGGCAGCGTGAACGATGTTGTCGTTGTTCTAGGCTAGTCACGCAACTTAACCAACCACTCTTGCCTCAAGCCTATTGGGTTTGAGGCAAAGAGACTAAAAGGATTTTCTAATGATTAAATTTGGTACAGGTGGCTGGCGCGCTTTCATTGGTGAAGAGTTCACCAGAGAGAACGTTCGCCTTGTCGCACAAGCGCTGGCAAACATCATCAACAATGAAGATGCAGCCAAAAATGGATTTGTGATCGGTTACGACCGTCGCTTCCTTTCCGATAAAGCTGCATGTTGGTTTGCTGAAGTTTTAGCCGCTAACAACATCAAAGTCAGCTTCATCGATAAGTTTGTTCCAACCCCTATCGTCATGTTCCAAGCGAAAGAGATGGGCTGCACCTACTCGGCATGTATTACCGCTTCTCACAACCCAGCGGATTACAACGGAATCAAGGTGTTTATTGAAGGTGGTCGCGATGCTGACGAGATCATCACAGAGAAGATAGAACAGCAAATCGCAACTCTAACCAACGAAGACGTTATCCGCGTCGACTTCGAACAAGCGTTGAATGACAAAGAGATCGAGATCATCAACCCAATGAACGACTTTGTTGATTCGATCATTAACTTCATCGATATCGAGTCAATCAAGAAAGCGAATCTGCGCGTACTGATTGACCCAATGTTTGGTGTAGCGAAGAACGCCCTACAAACGGTTCTGATCAATGGCCGTTGTGATGTCGACGTGATCAACGATGGTAAAAACCCAGATTTTGGTGGATTAATGCCATCACCAAGCGCAGCTACGCTCTATCGCTTGAAGCACTTAGTTGCAGCTGAAGGGTATGACATCGGTATTGGTACCGATGGCGATGCTGACCGCTTAGGTATTATCGATGAGAAAGGTAGCTTCATTCACCCAAACGAAGTGCTACTGCTGCTTTACTACTACTTGTTGGAATACAAAGGCTGGAAAGGATCGGTAGTTCGCAATATCGCAACCACTCATCTACTCGATAAAGTGGCGGCCGATCATGGTGAGAAGAGCTTTGAGGTTCCAGTAGGCTTTAAGCATATCAGCTCGCAAATGGAAGCCGACGACTCTCTGATTGGTGGTGAAAGTTCAGGTGGTTTAACCATTCGCGGCCACATCAAAGGTAAAGATGGTGTCTTCGCATCTAGCCTACTGGTTGAGATGATCAGTGTAACGGGCAAGAAATTGTCTGAATTACTTGATGAGATCTACTCGAAATATGGCTATGCCTACACCGCTGAAGGTGACTGCAAATTCAAACCTTCAGAAAAAGAAGCGCTCTACACCAAGATCTACGTAGAGAAGCAACTGCCTGAGTTTGAGTATGAGATTGAAAAAGTCAGCTATGAAGATGGTGCCAAGGTGTACTTTAAGAATGGCGGCTGGGTTATTGCTCGTTTCTCTGGAACAGAGCCTTTACTACGAATCTTCGCTGAAATGGAAGATAAAGAGACTGCAGAACGTGTTCTTCAAAAAGTGAAAGACTTCCTCTCTCTATAGGGCTTATAGAGTGCAGCAGTTTTGTATGGGACTTAACAAACCACTGCCTTGTTAAAGCCTATAGGTGAAGAACTCTTGCCCAGTACTTTGGTGAAAGTACTGGGCCTTTTTATAGCTGAGCCACTAAACCACCTAAAAAGCCAGTACGCCTTTAGTGTCTACTTTCACGGTCACTGGCATACCAACTTCTAACGCTTCCGACGAAGTCGCCAGTAGCTTTTGCCCATTGGCTTCAATCACATAGCGACAATGGTCACCCATGAATTGCTGCTCCAATACTGACAAGTTACTGTCTGTATCATGGCTCGCGACAATGTGCTGAGGTCGTAGTAACAGCGCACACTCAGAGCCAACATCAATCTCCGTTTGCGCTTTTGCTTCCACTAAGCCCAAGCTGGTTTCGAATTCATTATCTGAGATACGCTGAGCATTTAAGTAACTACCACCACCTAAGAAATCAGCCACAAACTTGCTTGATGGGTGGAAGTACAACTCAGATGCTGAGCCATATTGTTCAATCACACCATGGTTCATTACGGCCATTTTATCCGCAAAGGCAAACGCTTCTTCACGACTGTGAGTAACAAAAATAGCGGTTACGCCCTGCTTCTTAAAGATCTTGCGGATTTGAGAAATCAACTCATGACGAACTTGGGTATCAATGTTCGAGAACGGTTCATCAAGTAGCAATAAATCAGGCTTGTAAGCCAAAGAGCGAGCAATAGCGACACGTTGCTGTTGTCCACCAGACAACTGATGAGGATAGCGCTCACCATATTGATCAAGGTGAACCAGCTCTAGCATCTCTTTCACTTTTGCTTTCTTGTCTTGCTCAGACATATCACGCAGTCCAAATGCCACGTTCTGATTTACGGTAAGGTGCGGAAACAATGCATAATCTTGGAAGATCATGCCGATGTTACGTTGCTCTGGTGGTAGCCAATTCTTACCATCATCAATAGTCTGACAGTTAAGATTCATTACCCCATGGCTCAACGGAAGTAATCCAGCAATCGCCTTTAGTAAGGTTGTTTTACCACAGCCACTAGCGCCAAGTAGGCATACGATCTCGCCATGTTCAACTTCAAGAGAAAGTGACTCGAGAACCGTTTGAGACTCATACTTACAAGTCAGATCTTTAATAGATAATGCACAGCTCATTAGTTTTTTTGCTCCAAAGAACGGTTGACGATGATCAATGGGATTAGACCCACCAGTACAAGTAACACAGCAGGCATCGCAGCCAGCTCTAGATGCTCGTCTGAGGCATAGTTATAAACATAGGTAGCTAGAGTTTCAAAGTTAAACGGACGCAGCAATAGCGCTGCATTCAACTCTTTCATCGATTCGAGAAACACCAATAGTCCTGCAATCAAAGCACCACGCTTAATCAGAGGCAAATGCACTCGGCGTAACATCTGGTTGGTGTTACAACCCATGGTCTTTGAAGCCATATCCAAAGACGGCGACACTTTACTTAGGCTACTTTCCACACTGCCGATAGCAACCGCAGAAAAACGCACTACCATCGCAAAAATAAGCGCGAACATAGAGCCAGAGAAGATCAGCCCCGGACGTCCCCACTCCATCACTTTCGCAATATCATTAATTAAGTGGTCCATGAACAAAACCGGCACCATCACACCAATTGCCAACACGGTGCCAGGTACGGCATAACCCATAGAAGCAAGACGCGTGTATGCCTGACTTCTCTTGCCTGGGCTTACTCGCTGATTAAAGTTCACAATGAGAGCAATGATCACACCGATGATCGCAGCCACAATAGAAACATATAAGCTGTTAACCGCGTATTCTCTAAATTCTGGAGTCCAGCTTTGACCGAAGTATTTATAAGCATAAATAATTAACTGACCAAGCGGGAACAAAAATGCGACGCAGACTAGCCCCCAACACCAAAACATTGCTAGCCATTTTTTCCAACCAGACAGGTCATAACGAAAATCTTCACTACTACTGAATTGATTTTGAAATAGCTTCTGTTTACGGCGACTGTATCGCTCCGAGCTTAACAATAGAATCACGACAACCAACATGATTGCCGATATTTTCGCCGCCGCGGTCAAGCTTGAGTAGCCTAACCAGGTATCATAAACCGCCGTTGTTAAGGTGTTCACCGCAAAGTAGCTGACCGTGCCGAAGTCACCGATAGTTTCCATGGCAACAAGTGATAAACCGACAGCCATTGATGGGCGCACAAGCGGCAAAGAGATGCGGCGGAAGCTTTCCCAAGGTGAGCATTTCAATAATCTAGCGGATTGGAGTAGAGAGACGTTCTGCTCCATGAATGCAGCACGGCACAACAGGTATACATAAGGGTATAGAACAAGTGACAGAACAATAATTGCGCCAGACAAGGTTCTAATGTCCGGGAACCAATACTCCCCAGGCCCCCAGCCAGTTAGGTCGCGAAGCAGAATCTGCACAGGCCCGGCGAAGTCAAACCAATCGGTAAAGATGTATCCAACAATATAAGCTGGCATTGCGAGTGGCAAAACTAATGCCCACTGCAACACTTTCTCACCCGGCAAGCGACACATCGCCATGATCCAAGCTGAGGGGATACCAAATAGCAGCGACAAGAACATGGTTCCTATCACTAAAACGACAGTGTTATAAGCGTAAGTCGGCATCACTGTGGACATCAAATGAGAAAACAGCTCATTTGTTTCACCCACAGCGGTGGTGAATATCGCTAAGATAGGAAAAACCAGTAGTAAAGCTATCAAACCACTACTGGTGTTCCATAAATAATTCTTTTCTTTCATCGCCTAATTACAACGAGGCTTAATGAAACACAAATGCAGTTGCAAATACATCTCATGCCCTTTTAGTGGTGGGGGTTATTTATACCCATATACGGTAATGACTTCAAGGAGCTGTGCTAATAACTCTCAAGATCAAACGAGAGCTTTGTTTCAAAAAGTGACTTAACTAAAAACAAAACAACCTCAAGTACCCAAAACGGCAACTTGAGGTTGTTAAATCTAATATTGGCCGAAGCCTATATTAATAATTACAGGTCGAATTTAACTTCGTCTAGAAGCTTGATTGCAGCTTCGTGGTGATCTGCAATTTGGTCTAGAGAGATAGTATCTGCTTTGAATTCTCCCCAAGAAGCTACTAGCTCAGAAGGTTTAACATCAGCTTTAACTGGGTATTCGTAGTTTACTTCTGCGTACATACCTTGTGCTGTGTTACCAGATAGGAATTCCATTAGCTTAACTGCGTTCTCTTTGTTTGGAGAGTACTTAGCCATTGCCATACCAGAGATGTTTACGTGAGTGCCTGTCGTCTCTTGGTTAGGGAAGTTAATGTAAACAGCGTCAGCCCAAGCTTTTTGCTCTTTATCGTTAACCATCTTACCTAGGTAGTAGCTGTTACCAAGAGAAACGTCACATAGACCTTCTTTGATAGCTTTAACTTGTGCACGGTCGTTACCTTGAGGCTTACGAGCTAGGTTTGCTTTTACGCCTTCTAACCACTCTTTAGTTTCCGCTTCACCTTTGTGAGCAATCATAGAAGATACTAGAGAAACGTTGTATGGGTGCTTACCGCTACGAGTACAGATTTTACCTTTGAATTCAGGCTTCGCTAGATCAGCGTAAGTGAAGTCTTCACCTAGACGGCCAACGCGGTCACGTGAAGAGTAAACGCTACGAGTACGTGTTGTTAGAGCAAACCACTCGTTGTCTGTATCTTGGTATTGAGCCGGGATGTTCTTTTCTAGAACGTCGCTGTTTACCGCTTGAACTAAGCCTTTTTCAGTTAGCTCAGATAGACGGCTGATATCAACTGTTAATACCACGTCTGCAGGGCTGTATTCACCCTCTTGAGCTAGCTTTTCTGCCAAACCTTTCTTAGCAAACTTAACATTTACCTCAATACCCGTCTCCTTTGTGAACTCATCGAACATTGGCTCAACAAGGAAAGGTTGGCGGTAAGAGTATACGTTTACTTCTTCTGCAGCCATTGCTGCTGGTGCGATAGTGCTGCACGCAAGAGCTGAAAGAGTTAGCAGTTTTTTCATGGTAAAATCCTTTATATCGAAATGATAATCTATATCAGTTGCGTTATTATATTCATCAATAACACAATTACAATGATATCCGACAAAAAAATTGTTCGCTCTGCGCCATCAGCCTCGCACTTTTGTAACAATCTATTTCAAAGTGACCGCTTATTCTTGCGAAGAGTTGCCGGCTAGCTCGGTTTATCTAAATCAATCAAAACTACTCGACCATTAATAACAAAACCCCACAACCAATGGCTATGGGGTTTTCTTTGTCCTGCCTAACCCGTTCAGGTTAGACAAATGCTATTGATTATTTTACTGATACAAACTCTGGGTAAGCACCAACACCACAATCGTGCATGTCCATACCTTCTAGCTCTTCGTCTTCACTTACACGGATACCGATTGTTGCTTTAAGTACAGCCCATACCGCCAGGCTCGCACCGAATACCCAAGCAAAGATTACTGCTGCACCGAATAGTTGAGCACCGAATGTAGCGTCTGCATTGCTTAGTGGCACAGCCATTAGACCGAAGAAACCACACACACCGTGCACTGAGATTGCACCTACTGGATCATCAATCTTAGCTTTATCTAGAGCGATGATGCTGAATACAACCAATGCGCCAGATACCGAACCAATTGCTACTGCAAATAGAGGTGATGGTGATAGAGGGTCTGCAGTGATTGCTACTAGGCCAGCCAACGCACCGTTAAGAATCATGGTTAGGTCCGCTTTACCCCAGGTTGTCTTACATACTAGTAGTGCTGCGATTGCACCCGCTGCTGCTGCTGCGTTGGTGTTAAGGAAGATTTGACCCACTGCTGTTGCGTTCTCAAAATCTGAAACCATCAGTTGAGAGCCGCCGTTGAAACCGAACCAACCAAACCAAAGGATGAACGTACCTAATGTAGCAAGTGGCATGTTTGAACCAGGAATTGGGTAGATTTCACCATTTTTACCGTATTTACCTTTACGAGCACCAAGTAATAGAACACCCGCTAACGCTGCTGCTGCACCCGCCATGTGTACGATACCTGAGCCTGCAAAATCACTGAAGCCTGCTTCTGATAGGAAACCACCACCCCAAGTCCAGTAACCTTCCATTGGGTAAATAAATGCAGTTAGTACTACAGAGAAGATTAGGAATGACCAAAGCTTCATACGTTCAGCTACTGCACCTGATACCACAGACATTGCGGTTGCAACGAATACTACCTGGAAGAAGAAGTCTGATTCTAAAGAGTGGTCTGCGCCTTCACCTTGAGTACCAATCAGAGTACCGAATGATGGTAACCAACCGCCTTCGCCGTTATCGACATACATAATGTTGTAACCAACGACTAAGAACGCAGTACATGCAATCGCGTACAAGCAGATATTCTTAGTTAAAATCTCTGTGGTGTTCTTTGAACGAACTAGGCCAGCTTCTAACATTGCGAAGCCTGCTGCCATCCACATTACCAACGCACCTGAAATGAGGAAGAAAAAAGTGTCTAGTGCGTAACGTAGTTCCGTTACTGTTGTTGTAAGTTCCATATTAAAGTCTCCAGTCCTTGTAATTCTTTAAAGTGCTTCTGCATCCATTTCACCAGTACGGATTCGTACAGCTTGGCTTAGGTCATACACAAAAATCTTACCGTCACCGATTTTGCCTGTGTGTGCTGCTTGGCTGATCGCTTCAACAACTCGGTCAACGTTTTCAGCTTGAGTAGCAATCTCTAGCTTCACCTTTGGAAGGAAGTCGACTTGGTATTCCGCACCACGGTATAATTCAGTGTGTCCTTTCTGACGACCAAAGCCTTTCACTTCAGAGACCGTCATACCTTCAATACCCACATCAGACAGCGCTTCACGTACGTCATCTAATTTGAATGGCTTAACAATGGCATTTATTAGTTTCATATTCGTTCCTTAAATTCTTCACTAATTCCGTTAATTCTCTTATTACAATCCAAGTTGTGTGCCAAAAAGTTAACTTGTTGATTTTTAATAAGATGAAGATAATTAAGCACTAATAAAAAAAAGGCCGCACCAATTTGGTGCGACCTTTTCACTATCTTAATGCGTAACTCTATTATTGCTCCAGTTTTGGGCAACGGAGTCTTAAGCACTGTTATAACAACGGCTAGTACCCTAGAAACTCAACCCAGCGCTCGATTAGCAACTCGAAGTCGTCAATTCCACAGCTTGCTTGGCTCTCGCAGTTGTAAAAGTCGAACTCACTGCCCTCTTCCATTTCTTGCTCATGACCTAACACGTTTTCTTGAATCGTTACTTCATCCTCATTGATCGCTAGACTGATCTCTTTACCAAGTAACGTCACTTCGTTGCTCAGATCCTGTCGTGATTGCTCGATAAGCGCCATCACATGATCTAATTTCTGCTTATCTTTACCGATCTCTTCTTGTAACCAGCGGCCAACGATTTCATGTCCCATGCTGCATTTCACGTAGTACTCACCCATCAGAGTGTTTCTTGTAAATTCGAATTCCATAGTGGCTCCACGCAGTAACTGCAGACAGGGTTAAAAATGAGGCGAGAGTATATAGTGAAGTGATCAATAGATCGAGTCACTCGTAGCCCAGTATTCAGACATAAAAAAACGCCTTCTACGAATAGAAGGCGTTTAATTAGTTACTTAGTCAATCAGCGATTATGCTGGTTCTTGGAAAATAACTGTATCGGCTTTTTCCGTGTACTGACCCATTTTATGGAAGTTCAGGTAACGGTATGTATCTGCAGCCGTTGCATTGATCTTATCCGCGTACTCTAGGTACTCTTCTTTAGTTGGAATACGACCAAGAATCGCACCAACCGCAGAAAGTTCAGCAGATGCTAGGTAAACGTTAGCACCTGTACCCAAACGGTTCGGGAAGTTACGAGTAGACGTAGACATTACTGTCGACTGGTCTGCAACACGTGCTTGGTTACCCATACATAGAGAACAACCCGGAGTTTCGATACGAACCCCGGCACGACCGAAGATACCGTAGTAGCCTTCTTCTGTTAGCTGGTCTTTATCCATCTTAGTTGGCGGAGCCACCCATAGACGAGTGCTTAGCGAGCCGTTGAACTCTTCAAGCATCTTACCTGCAGCACGGAAGTGACCAATGTTGGTCATACAAGAACCGATGAACACTTCTTGGATCTCTGTGCCTTGAACATCAGAAAGAAGACGAGCATCATCTGGATCGTTTGGTGCACATAGGATTGGCTGATCGATGTCAGCAAGGTCGATTTCGATAACGTGAGCGTATTCAGCATCTGAATCGGCAGACAGCAACTCAGGGTTCGCTAGCCACTCTTCCATTGCCGTAATACGACGTTCGATAGTACGTACATCACCGTAGCCTTCAGCGATCATCCACTTAAGCATAACGATGTTTGAGTTCAGGTACTCTTCGATAGACTCTTGAGACAGCTTAACTGTACAACCTGCCGCTGAACGTTCAGCTGAAGCGTCAGAAAGTTCGAACGCTTGCTCAACAGATAGGTGCTCGACACCTTCGATTTCTAGCACTCGACCAGAGAATTCGTTGATCTTACCTGCTTTCTCTACGGTTAGTAGACCTTGCTTGATGCCGTATAGAGGGATTGCATGTACTAGGTCACGTAGCGTGATACCTGGCTGCATTTCACCTTTAAAGCGAACCAAGATAGATTCAGGCATATCAAGAGGCATAACACCTGTTGCTGCCGCGAATGCTACCAGACCAGAACCCGCAGGGAATGAGATCCCTAGAGGGAAACGAGTATGCGAGTCACCACCTGTACCTACAGTATCAGGAAGAAGCATACGGTTTAGCCATGAGTGGATAACACCATCACCAGGACGTAGTGAAACACCGGCACGGTTCATGATGAAATCAGGTAGCGTATGGTGCGTATTAACATCAACTGGTTTCGGGTATGCCGATGTGTGACAGAAAGACTGCATCACTAGGTCAGCAGAGAAGCCAAGACAAGCAAGGTCTTTAAGCTCATCACGCGTCATAGGACCAGTAGTATCTTGAGAACCTACTGTCGTCATCTTAGGCTCACAGTATTGACCCGCGCGAACGCCTTCAACACCACATGCTTTACCAACCATCTTCTGAGCTAATGTATAGCCTTTATCAGATGCAGATGGATCAACAGGCTTAGCAAATAGGTCTGTTTCTTCTAGACCAAGAGAAGCACGAGCACGACCTGTTAAACCACGACCGATGATAAGTGGGATACGACCACCAGCACGAACTTCATCCAGCAATACTTTGCTTAGTTCGAAGCTAGAGATCTCTTCACCGTTTTTACGTACAACACCTTCATATGGGAAAATATCGATAACATCGCCCATGTTCATGTTTTGAACGTCTAATTCAATCGGAAGTGCGCCTGAATCTTCCATCGTGTTGTAGAAGATTGGAGCAATTTTACCACCAAGACAAACACCGCCAGTGCGCTTGTTTGGTACGAACGGGATATCTTCACCCATGAACCAAAGTACTGAGTTCGTCGCAGACTTACGAGAAGAACCTGTACCAACAACATCACCTACGTAAGCAAGCTGAATGCCGTCTTTTTGCAGTTCTTCGATTTGAGCGATTGGGCCAACCGTACCTGGTTGATCTGGGTTGATGCCATCACGTTCCATCTTCAGCATCGCTTTTGCGTGTACTGGAATATCTGGACGAGACCATGCATCAGGTGCTGGAGATAGGTCATCGGTGTTCGTTTCACCAGTGACTTTGAATACTTTTACAGTGATCTTTTCAGCGACTTTATCTTTCGCTGTGAACCATTCTGCATCAGCCCAAGATTGAAGGACTTGTTGCGCTGATTCGTTACCAGCTTTAGCTTTCTCTTCTACGTCGTAGAACGCATCAAACATCAGTAGAGTGTGAGACAGTGCTTTCACAGCGATTGGAGCAATCTCAGCATCATCAAGTAGAGATACTAGAGATTCGATGTTGTAACCACCTTGCATAGTACCAAGCAATTCTGCAGCTTTTGCTTTGCTTACTAGTGGAGATGCTACTTCACCTTTAGTGATAGCCGTTAGGAAGCCCGCTTTTACATAAGCAGCTTCATCTACGCCTGGTGGAATGCGGTTTTCTAGTAGGTCAAGAATGGTTTCTTCTTCACCTTGAGGTGGGTTCTTCAGAAGTTCAACTAGGCCAGCTACCTGCTCAGCATCTAGTGGTTTTGGAACAACTCCTTCGGCAGCACGTTCTTCGACGTGTTTACGGTAGGCTTCAAGCACGACTTTTTTCCTCTCATTGCGGTTCACTTCTCACCTTCATAATTGTTAGTAAAATAAAGAAGTGAACATCCTTGGAAACTTGGCTCTCCATTGCCATTTTTGTCATTCAATTTGTATTGATGAGCGGCGTCATAGAGGCCAAACTGTGGGCGGTAGAATAGCAAATTTAACGTTAAATTAAAATCTTATCATTTTGACCAACATAGCAAGTTAAGACGAAAGTCCCACTATTTTTGCCTATTTACGCACTAAAATGACGACTCTACGCATGATTATTTGTAAGACGTACCAACAATCAAGTAAACCGAATCGAAGTTATCTTCCGTGCGTCCATAAGCCAAGATGATTGGCCCAATTGGGGAATCAACACCCGCGAAAACCGAGCCCGCGGTGTACATCGGCGCTTCATTAAGCTTCAATTCATTGTTCGACCAAACGCCACCATGTTCGATGGATGCGCCTATATAGAACGGCGACTCAAAGAGACCGAAGTCATTATCAAACCACTTATAGCGATAGATCAGACTGGTGTACGCTAAGTTCTGACCGATCAAGCTGTTTCTCGGGATACCAGATAGGTTCAAGAAGCCGCCTAGCTCTTTCGGATCGATAGGAAAAACTGAGTTCTTGCTCTCAACAATACCGTAATCGACTTTTCCGACTAAAGTATGCTTTTCATAGCTTTTTGCAGCCATTAGATTGGCGGAAAACTCATAGACTGTATCACTTCCAGAGGCCAACTCCTCATCTCCAATCGAACTGTTATTCTCAAAGTCATCATGAGAGACAAGGTACTCTAAATCAACGAAGTAACCTTCGGTTGGCAAACTGAAGTTGTCTAAGGTATCCAGTCGATAACTGATGAAACCGCCTACGCGATTGTAACTACCACCACCCAGTGAAGGTAACGAGGCCACTTCTACATCACCATCGGTATAGCGAACACCAAACTTAAGTTCTTGCCACAAAGTAGGTTGATAACCTAACGCCAATTCACCTATGTATTCGCTGTATGACATCGGAACATAATCTTGAGTTACGTCTAACGTAGGCTCCTCAATCTCATCAATTCCTGCGGGTAGGTTTCGATTCTCTTTACTGTAAACAATCGAAGCAGAGGTAAATAACTTCTGGCTTGAGAAGAACGGTGAGTAAAGTTCCGCTTCAATTCGCTTATCCGTACCCATTTCAATATTGGTTCTCAACTCAGCACCATGCGAGTTGATGTCGGTGAAGTTCGCTGAAACACCGAGTGAATATTGACTCTCGGTAGAGAAATCGTCTTCAAGGAAGAATCGAAAGTTGAGGTAATTAGGCCCCCAAGACTTTTCATCCACATTCACCGTAAGTTGATCTTCACCATCAACGTTTTCGAATTCATAAGTCACCAACTCAAAGCGATCCAACGCATAAAGGTCTTGCACCTTTGCCTCGATTTCGCTGGTTTTGAGAACCTTGCCTGAATGAAGGTTCAAACGGTTTTCGAGCAGCTTATCTGAGTAATGGGTATTGTTATTAATGACCACTTTATCTACCACGGTTTTATCACCATGCTTCAGCTGCCTGCGAGCTTTTTGTTTGTCTTCGATATAGTGTTGGTAATCAGCATTCGAGAGTGACAACTTAGAAAGTTCAGCAGAGTGCTCCTTAGCAGACTCGTAACCGGCTTCGTAAGCTGATGGCATTTTATCGAATTCAGTGGTTTCCATTTCTCCAACATCAGGTTGGAGTAATACATCATTGTCTGTAAGTGTTTCAGCTTGTTCCTGAGTACTACGCTGGACAAGATAATTGGAGAGCTGGTCGGCTGCGGCTAAAAAGGTCGTAAAATCTTCTTTGCCTTTGTAGTTGGTACTGATATCAACCGCAATGATGATATCTGCGCCCATCGCTCTTGCGACATCAACAGGCATATTGTTGGTTACGCCACCGTCAACTAGCATTCGCCCATCAACTTCATAAGGCGGAAGAGCACCAGGTACCGACATACTTGCCATCATGGCATCGACAAGGTGACCATGGTCAATCACGACTTCTTCAAGTTCAATTATGTCGGTTGCCACTGAGCGATAAGGGATAGCAAGATGATCGAAAGAGTCGAGTGGTGACAGGTTACCTGTGGTTTCACGCAGAATACGCAGCATATTCTGACCTTGTACCACGCCTTTTCTGGCTTTGATTTCTCCCCAACCTAAACCAAGATCGGTATTCAGTTGGTAGCGGTCTTCATACTCTTTATCTCGTACACGACGATCGCTACGGTTTACACGATCACGGTAACCGCGATTCCAATCCACCGTATAGATAAAGCTTTCAATCTCGTCGGCGCTCATCCCTGTCGCATAAAGACCACCAACGTATGACCCCATACTGGTACCGGTAATGCAATCAACCGGGATTTGCATCTCTTCGAGCGCTTTAAGTACGCCAATATGGGCAGCACCTTTTGCACCGCCGCCCGCTAAAACAACAGCAACCGTTGGCCTCTTATGAGCTTGTTCAAGTTCCACATGCTCGGATGAATCAACCTGTGCCGCAGTCGCTGCGAACAGTTGAAAACTGATCACAGTACCGACCATACCTAAGCTGCTCACTAACCAACGAGAAATCATTATTTAAACTGTCCTTGTCATTATTTTCTGTTATGACTTTACCATTGAAAAAGCTTCTTTAGCCACTGTTTTGGTTGACTTTCACAGCTCTTTTTAATGTTTCCATTTTCATCCCAAACCGGCAATTTAACTGCGCCATCACAGTCAAACTCCAACGCACCGTCAGACGTACGAGTGAAGCTCGCGGTTGCGATTCCGGTTGGCCATGGCAGTAGTAGCTGCTCAGGCGTTCTCTGCTTCAAGTAATCAGCGTAGACACGCAATGCACCACTAGAACCAGTAAGCTTTGTCGGTTTATTGTCATCACGTCCAAGCCAGATGGTTGTTACTTCGCGCCCATCAACACCCACAAACCAACTATCGCGGCTGTCATTACTGGTACCTGTTTTACCGGCCAGCCCTGCCCATGCAAACTGGTTCTGTAGGAATCGCCCCGTCCCTTCCGATACACCACGTTTCATTGCGTAAGTGGTTAGCCAAGCGGCTTGCTGATCAACGCGCTGCGATACTCGAGGGATTGATTGGTATAAAACCTCACCGTCACTATCAACCACTGAGCGGAGCGCAGACAAAGGTGCGATACGGCCAGAGTTAGTGATCGTCTGGAACATCTGAGACACTTGGAATGGTGTCAGAGAGAACGCCCCCAAAAACATCGATGGTACTGGACGAATTTCATTTTTATCGACACCCAGTGTACCTATGGTATCGGAGACCTTATCAATGCCTAACTGCATCCCTAGACGCACAGTTGGTACGTTATAAGACTTAGACAGTGCCACATATAAAGGCACTTCTCCGCGGAACTTACGGTCGAAGTTTCTCGGGCTCCATACGCTGCCCTTACGGCCTTTCAAGCTGAGTGGTGTATCCATCAAAGTCGTCGCAAGCGTGTACTTTTCTGGCTGCTCAAGTGCGGTTAAATAAACCGCCGGTTTCACCAAAGAACCGATAGGACGGCTTGCATTCAAGGCACGGTTAAAGCCGTCATAGCCAGTACGCTTACCACCGACCATTGCACGGATTTCACCAGTGTTTCTATCTACCGCGATCGCTGCAGCCTCTAATTTATCACCTGCCGTTTTCGATAGTTCAGGCACCTTGCGAGCAATCGACTTCTCTAGCTTGTCTTGCGAAACCGGATCCAAAGAGGTGAAGACACGTATCCCTTTCTTAGCTTGGAACCTATCACCAACATACTTTTTCAGCTCGATATTGACCTGTTGGAAATAAGCAGGCTGACGGCTGGCAATGCGCGGATTGTCTTGGATATCCAAATCACGGCTTGCTGCTTCTTCATATTGTCTTGGGGTCAAAATATCTTGTTGCATCAACAAGCGCAGAACCAGATCGCGTCGAGTTTTAGCGCGCTCAGGGTAGCGAACCGGGTTGTAATACGATGGTCCTTTCACCATGCCCACCAGCAAGGCTAACTGATCAATACGCAGTTCTTGAATCGGTTGGCCGAAGTACAAGCGCGAAGCCAAACCAAAGCCGTGAATCGCTTCACCGCCATTTTGACCAAGATAAACCTCGTTTAAGTAAGCCTCTAAAATACGGTCTTTGCTGTAACGATGATCCAAGATAAGCGCGATATAAGCCTCACGAATCTTACGCCAAAGCGTACGTTCACTAGATAGGAACAGGTTTTTCGCGAGCTGCTGTGTCAGCGTACTACCACCTTGTACAGTGCGCCCAGCCTTGACGTTAACCACCATCGCACGAGCAATCGCTAAAGGTGAAACACCATCGTGCTGATAGAAGTTTCTATCTTCCGTCGCGAGCAAGGCATCAACCATCACCTCTGGAAATTGGTTACGTTTTAAGAACAGACGTTGTTCATCGTTACTTTTCTCAAGCATGCCCAACATCTTAGGTTCGACACGCAAATACCCCATGTCGCCTTTCTTCTCTAGCGACTGAATACGAGTTAACTCATTACCATTGAAGTGCAGCATCACGTGACGATCAGCTTCCGGCCCGTCGACAAACTCGAACGGACGACGAATCATCTCAATTTTAGTTGATGAAGATGAATATTCACCAGGATGACGAGGGGAGCTCACCTTACGATAATTCAGCACATCCAATTCATTCTTCACCTGAACAAGGCTGACCTGAGTACCTGGAGATAAATCCAACACACGCGCATAAACAACCGTTGGTAAATCAAACAGCTGGCCTTCAAAGCGCTGCTTCACCACAGAGTCAAGATAGATACCAACAAACAATAGCAATGCAGCCAGTGCTAGGCCCGCTTTCCACGCGATGCCCCACAGGATCTTTAACCAACCTCTGTTACCCGCCTTTTTCGCTTTTGATTTGCCTTTCTTGGCCGTCGCTCTCGGCTTTCTTGGTTTCGCTTTGGTCGCTGGTGACTTCTTTGCTGGCGCTTTTTTAGGTGGTGCCTTTTTTGGCGTTAACATTTTGGTCATCATCGGTTCAACTGTCGTTTGGTTTTAGTGGTTGCAACATGGTTAGCAGGGTCATCAGGCCAAGGGTGTTTTGGGTAACGACCTTTCATCTCTTTTTGCACTTCTTTGTACACGCCAGCCCAAAAGCCAGCTAAATCCTGAGTAATTTGTAATGGGCGCTGTGCAGGAGAAAGTAATTCAAGCACAACCTTTTTACGCCCTTGGGCTATCAATGGTGAGTCTTGTTCACCAAAGACCTCTTGCATTCGAACCGAGATCACGGGTTCAGATTGATACTGGTATCGGATCGCTTTTTTACTGCCTGTCGGCATCACATAATGTGTTGGCAGCCACTGGTCAATCTCTTGATTCAGAGGCCAACCGAGATACGCCGACAGTGCCTGCTCAATCGAAACGTTTGCCAGCCCTTTCGCAGATTTAACGCCGTTCAAATACGGCGATAACCAAGTATCAAGATGTTCTACTAGGCTCGCGTCATCCATCGCAGGCCAATCATGTTCTGGCATCCAAAGCTGAGCGCAACGCACGCGTTCAACAAGTTGCTTCGCCGCTGGCGTCCAATGTAAAAGGTCCAGCCCACATCGAGCGATGTAATTCAACAGCGCTTGGCTAATCTGACTTGCGTCCGGCTCAGGTAAAGCCTTAGTGCTGATAACAAGCTTACCCAAAGCAACTCGCTGCTCGGCAACTAATTTGCCACGTTTTTCATCCCAGTCGGCATAATCGGAACAAACAAAAAGCTTAGGAAACGCGTCTTCTAACTGTGTAATATCAACGGGGGTCGCTAAGAAGATCTGACTAGCACGCCCGGTGCTACGCATCAAATCAATCACCACGATATAATCATTGTTTGCCAATGGATCATCATCACGCACCTCTGCACCGTGACCGTTCGCTAACAGAAAAGCATTACTATTGGCACTTCTTGCTTGAGCAATTCGGTCTGGGAATGCAAAACAAAGCACCAATGGTAGCAATGATTCGTCAAGTTGTGACAAATCTAAGTGATGATTCAGTTTGCTAGCGAGGTTTTTCGCTCGCTGCATCACAACGCTATTTTTCGTGTGCTTTCTCTGCTTTAGCCTATGTAGCGAATGCTGAATATCCGAGACATTGCGCTCTGGCTCTTCCAACAACGCAGCGGCAACAATAGCAACATTCAACATGGCTTGGCTGCCCTGCTGCGCTTTGATCAGCATACTGGCGATACGCGGCTCAATACCTAATCGCTGCGCTTGCTTACCTAACGAAGTAAACTGACCATGGGTATCTAATAGCTCAAGGCTTTGCAACAATTGTCTAGCTTGCTCTATAGAGGCACGTGGCGGAATATCAAGCCATTGCAGTTCATCCGCATTTGCAGCGCCCCACTGGGTCAACTCTGCCACCAGCGAAGAGAGGTCTGAATGGAGAATTTCCGGTTCAGGTACAGCCGGTTGCTGCATTAACTGCGTTTCGCTGTACAAACGAACACACAGCCCTTCTTCAATTCGCCCAGCACGACCCGCGCGCTGCTCAGCGGAAGATTGTGAGATTTTGACTTGCTCGAGCTTAGTGATACCAGTTTTCAAATCAAACTTAGCGACTCTTTCAAGCCCTGAGTCCACCACTAATCGAATACCTTCGATAGTCAAAGAGGTTTCAGCGATATTGGTAGCCAATACCACTTTGCGGCGTCCTTTCTCCGATGGTGCAATCGCCTTCTGTTGCTGAGAAAATTTAAGCTGCCCGTACAGAGGGCACACATCAATGTCACTGACTAAGTTCTCTAATTGAGCTTCTACCTGCTTTATTGCAGACACTCCTGGTAGGAACGCCAATAGTGACCCCGACTCCTTCTCCATCAGAGAACGAATCACGTTAGCCATTTTAGGCGCCAAGTAATCATTAGTATCCAGAGGCTGGTAACGGAATTCAACCGGAAAAGTGCGACCTTGCGACTCAACATACTTAGCCTCTGGCAACAAGGATTGCAGAGCTTGCTGATCTAAGGTGGCCGACATCACTATCACTTTCAGATCATCACGCAGCGCTTCTTGGATCTCCAAGCTAAACGCCAGTGCCGTATCTGCATGAATGCTGCGCTCATGGAATTCATCGAAGATCACCATATCGACCCCAGTCAGTTCAGGGTCAGTTTGGATCATTCTGGTCATGATACCTTCGGTAACGATCTCTAAGCGAGTTGCGCTGCTGGTTTTAGATTCGCCACGAACTCTAAAACCGATGCTCTCCCCCACCTTCTCTCCCAATTGACTCGCCAAGTAAGCCGCAATATTTCTTGCAGCCAACCGCCTTGGTTCAAGCATGATAATTTTGCCTTGAACGGCTTTGGTCTTAACTAACTGTAAAGGGAAGAATGTTGACTTACCCGCACCGGGAGCCGCTTTAAGAATTAGTTGAGTGTGTGTTTCTACGCCAGCGAGCAGATCTGGCATCACAGCTTCTATGGGCAGTTGTGGCAATGGGAGAACCTTGTGGTGTAATGTTGGCAACATTGTACATAAAAACCTACCCGTCTAAATAAGTAATATGCAGTTCAATCCACCATTAGAGTCAGCGACTCTTATCAAACGCTACAAACGTTTCCTCACTGACATCAAACTTCCCGACGGCAGCGAGCGTACTATTCACTGTGCCAACACTGGAGCGATGACAGGATGCGCGACTCCGGGTAACACTGTGTGGTATTCAACCTCCGATAATGCAAAAAGAAAGTACCCAAACAGCTGGGAGATCTCAGAAACGGACAAAGGTCACCGGATTTGTGTAAATACTGCGCGAGCAAACCAGCTAGCAGTGGAAGCAATTGAAAATAAGACTATAGTTGAACTCTTAGGTTATAACGCGTTACGAACCGAAGTGAAGTATGGTAGCGAGAATAGTCGAATTGACATTCTGCTTGAAGATAACGAAAAGCCGCCTTGCTATATCGAAGTAAAAAGCGTCACCTTACTCGATGAACAAGATACCTCAACTGAGGGGCAAGGTTTTTTCCCTGATGCGGTGACAACCAGAGGCCAAAAACATCTGCGTGAACTCACAGAAATGGTCGTATCTGGAAATAGAGCCGTACTTTTATTCACTGTTTTACATTCAGGTATTGAAAAAGTGTCTGCGGCACACCATATAGACGCCAAATATTCGTTATTACTAAAACAAGCACAAGACGCTGGAGTTGAAGTGCTTTGCTACAAAGCAGAGCTCAGCAGTACTCAAATACAACTAAAACAATCTGTTGAATTTATCAATAACTGAACAAAGATGTTGAACAAATCACATTGATTGCAAGTTTGAATAAGAGTATTTGCCACCATTCGTTCTTTCTGCTATAGATACCCGCCTTAAAATTAGCTGCTTTGCAGTTGACTAGGTGTAAATAGGAGATGCTGTATGCCAGAATCTAAGAAAAAAGCGCTAGGCATCCTAGCCATCGCAGGTGTTGAACCGTACCAAGAAAAGCCAGGTGAAGAATACATGTCACCTGAGCAAACGGAACATTTTACAAAAATTTTAGCAGCTTGGCGCAACCAGCTCAGGGAAGAAGTTGATCGTACTGTGCACCACATGCAGGACGAAGCAGCGAATTTCCCAGACCCAGTTGACCGTGCTTCTCAAGAAGAAGAATTCAGCCTAGAGCTACGTAACCGTGACCGTGAGCGTCGTCTAATCAAGAAAATTGAGAAGACACTAGACAAGATCGAAGAAGATGATTTCGGCTTCTGTGATTCTTGCGGTATCGAGATTGGCATTCGTCGCCTTGAAGCTCGTCCAACTGCTGACCTTTGTATTGACTGTAAAACACTTGCAGAGATCAAAGAGAAACAAATGCAAGGTTAATACTTGCGGATGTAAAGAAAGGGAGCTTTGGCTCCCTTTTTTGTTTGCTGCCTAAGCGAGATGCCTTAGATAGCAATGAGCAGTGTTAAAACGAGTACTAAGCAGCAACAATACTCACTGCATGCAATAAACACATTAAACGTCTTAAGAATCGGCTACTGCGGTACCCTCTAGATTAGGTTGTTCACATATGAATTATATCGGGCGCTTTGCACCATCACCGTCAGGTCCTCTTCATTTTGGCTCACTGGTTGCTGCTCTTGGCAGCTACTTCCAAGCAAAATCTCATCAGGGACAATGGTTAGTCCGTATGGAAGACCTAGATCCGCCAAGAGAGATGGCTGGCGCTGCAGACCTGATTCTTAAGACGCTTGAGGCTTACCACCTATTTTGGGATGGAAAAGTCGTTTATCAGAGCCAACGTCACGACCTATACCAAGCGCAAATTGATCAATGGGTGGCTGACAACCAAGCCTACTACTGCCAATGCACGCGCAAACAGATAAAAGCCTTGGGTGGTTTCTATAATGGCCATTGTCGACAGGCGGGGTTAATTGATACGGGCGAGCAAGCCGTGCGTTTATGTATGGATTTCCCCGTCGAGTCATTCGACGATGTTCGCCATGGCACCATTCAAATCCCTAAAGCATTGGCTGAAGAGGATTTCATCATCAAACGCCGCGATGGCTTGTTTGCTTATAACTTGGCCGTGGTACTTGATGATATCGAGCAAGGCGTAACGGAAGTGGTGAGAGGCGCTGATCTCATCGAACCTACGGGCCGCCAAATCAGTCTTTATAAGACACTGAAACAAAATACAGTGAGCTACTTGCACTTGCCGTTAGCGACCGACGCGTCTGGCAATAAACTATCAAAGCAGAACCACGCCACCGCTATTGACCTCGATAACCCCAAACCAACACTGCTCAATGCCATGCAGTTCTTAGGCTTTGAGGTTCCTAAGGCCGTTTGTGAAGCTTCAATCGATGAGATTTTGGCATGGGGCTGCCAGCAATGGAACGTTGCTCAATTACCTGATAGTTTACAAAAACAACACTGCAATTAGCTCAAAACAAACGGCAAATAGTACAAACGACACACAAAAATGCCATAACCAACCACTGTGGTTAAGCAGACGATGTTCTCAAATGGCTCGCGCTAAGCTATTATTAGCCGCAATTAAACTCTGCACTACCACTTTGGACTAAGAGAAAAACAAAGTTGGCGATACCTACTTTGTTCTAAACTAATGAATACAAACGACAATACCCCAAGCGAACAACGCGGATTCCACGAACTAGCACTGAATATTTATACTCGCCAAGAGCACAATATTTCACGTAAGCAGATCAGCGATAACGCACTAAAAGTACTATATCGCCTGAATGGTGCGGGTTTTGACGCATTTTTAGTCGGTGGTGGTGTCCGTGATATCTTACTTGGCTCTCAGCCAAAAGATTTCGATATTGCGACCAACGCTACGCCAGAGCAGATCAAGAACCTCTTCCGAAACTGCCGCCTAATTGGCCGTCGTTTCCGCTTGGCACACATCATGTTTGGTCGTGACATCATTGAGGTGGCAACTTTCCGAGGTCACCATCAAGAGCCATCTAAAAACGTATCTGCACAATCGAAAGAAGGCATGCTATTACGCGACAACGTGTACGGCAGTGTTGATGAAGATGCAGAGCGTCGCGATTTCACGATCAATGCGATGTACTACAACATTGCAGACTACAGCATCCACGATTACGCAGGTGGTGTAGAAGATTTAGAAGATAAGCTTATCCGCCTAATTGGCGACCCAGAGACACGCTACCGTGAAGACCCTGTACGCATGCTGCGTGCAATGCGTTTCTCGGCGAAGCTGGATTTTGATATTGAAGAAGACACCGCCGACCCAATTGAAGGCCTGGCGCACCTTCTAAAAGACATCCCAGCAGCACGTCTTTACGAAGAATCTCTAAAACTGCTTCAATCAGGCTACGGCTTAGAGACCTACCATCTGATGCGTGAATACAACCTATTCCAGCAGATGTTCCCAGCGGTAGCTGAGTACTTCACTGAAGATTACGACTCACCGACTGAGCAAATGCTTGATTTGGTGCTCGACTCTACCGACCTTCGTATCGAAGATGGTAAACGAGTAAACCCTGCATTCATGTTTGCCGCGATTCTTTGGTACCCAATGAATAAGCTGGCAGACAAGCTTGTCGCCGAGCAAGGCATGGCACACTACGACGCGATCATGGAAGCAAGTAACATCATTCTTGATCAGCAAGTAAAATCCATTGCTATCCCTCGTCGCCACACAGCAACCATTCGTGAAGTTTGGCAACTGCAACTGCGACTACCTCGCCGCAACGGTAAACGTGCCGTTCGCCTAATGGAGCTCAACAAGTTCCGCGCTGGTTACGACTTCTTAGAGATGCGTGGCGAGATTGAAGGTGGCGAGACAAAAGAGTTAGCTAAATGGTGGGAGCGTTATCAGACAGCTGGTCGCAACATGCGTCAAGCAATGGCTAACGACGTAGCAGCACCATCAAAGTCAGGTCATCGTCGCCGTAAGACTTACCGAAACAAAAAGAGTAAGCAAGCCGAATGATAACTGCTTATATTGCGGTCGGCAGCAACCTTGCCGACCCAGTTAGCCAAGCAAATTTGGCTATCGAAACGCTAAAAAGCCTACCGCGATCAACGTTTATTGCGACCTCTCAGCTATATAGTAGCACTCCAATGGGGCCGCAAAATCAACCGGACTACATCAATGCGGTAGTCGCGATTAAAACCGAATTAACGCCTATTGAACTGCTTGATTGCACTCAAAAAATCGAGTTAGAGCAAGGGCGTGTCCGTAAAGACGAACGCTGGGGACCAAGAACCTTGGATCTCGACATCGTGTTGTACGGCAATGAGGTGATCGATTCAGAGCGCTTAACCGTTCCTCATTACGGAATGAAAGAACGAGAGTTTGTACTCTACCCGCTTGCTGAAATCGCACCAAGTTTACAACTCCCTGATGGGACTGAGCTGACAGAACTATTGAAAATTGTAGATAAAAACGGGCTCAATGTTTGGCAGCAATAGCCAGGCACATTAAGGAAAACCAATGAAAAAAGTAACCATTAACGACCTGATCAAGTGTAAACGTGAAGGCCGTAAATTCGCGACGTCAACAGCTTACGATGCGAGCTTTGCTCAACTATTCGAAAGCCAAGAGATGCCTGTTCTGCTTGTCGGTGATTCACTGGGTATGGTTCTACAAGGCCATAACGACACATTACCAGTAAGCGTTGAAGACATTGCTTACCACACTCGCTCTGTGCGTGCTGGTAGCCCTAACTGTCTTCTAATGGCTGATATGCCTTTCATGAGCTACGCGACTCCAGAGCAAGCTTGTGAGAGCGCAGCTACCTTGATGCGTGCTGGCGCGAACATGGTAAAAATCGAAGGCGGAAGCTGGTTGGTTGATACTGTGAAGATGCTAACAGAACGCGCAGTACCGGTATGTGCACACTTAGGCTTAACGCCACAATCTGTGAACATCTTTGGTGGTTACAAGGTTCAAGGTCGCGATGACGACCAAGCTGATAAAATGGTTGCTGACGCACTAGCGCTACAAAACGCAGGTGCTCAAATCGTTCTACTTGAATGTGTACCAGCTTCATTGGCAAAACGAATTACAGAAGCTTGTCACGTGCCAGTTATTGGTATTGGTGCAGGTAATGTTACCGATGGTCAGATCTTGGTTATGCATGACATGTTCGGTATTTCTGCGAACTACATGCCGAAATTCTCTAAGAATTTCCTAGCAGAAACAGGTGACATGCGCAAAGCAGTGGCTCTATACAAAGAAGAAGTAGAGAGCGCACGCTTCCCTGATGATGCTCATACAATCGCTTAGGAGTAAGTATGCAAACTTTTGCTGAAATAGCGGCTCTTCGTGAGCAGATTAAACAGTTTAAGCGTGATGGACGTACGGTTGCTTTTGTACCGACTATGGGAAACCTGCATGAAGGCCACCTTACTCTGGTAAAGAAGGCTCGTGAACTGGCAGACATCGTCGTGGTAAGCATCTTTGTTAACCCGATGCAGTTTGATCGTGCTGATGACCTGAACAACTACCCTCGCACGTTAGAGGCTGATTTAAGCAAACTAACTGGCGAAGGCGTTGAACTGGTATTTACCCCAACGCCAGAAGTGATGTACCCAGATGGTCTAGACAAACAGACGTTTGTTGAAGTACCAGGGTTATCTCACATGTTGGAAGGTGCGTCTCGTCCGGGTCACTTCCGTGGCGTTGCGACGATTGTCACTAAGCTGTTTAACATCGTTCAGCCAGATTTTGCATGCTTCGGCGAGAAAGACTTCCAGCAACTTGCTGTAATTCGCCAAATGACAACTGACTTAGCGTTAGACATTGAAATTGTAGGCGTTGCGACGGTTCGTGAAATGGACGGTTTAGCGATGAGCTCTCGCAATAGCAATCTCACTATTGATGAGCGCCAACGTGCACCGGTTCTAGCACGCACTATGCGTTGGATCAGCAGTGCAATTCGCGGTGGACGTGATGACTACGCATCAGTGATTGAAGATGCGACAGATCAGCTTCGTGCAGCAGATCTACAGCCAGATGAAATCTTCATCTGTGATGCTAAGACTCTGCAAGCCATCACTTCAGAATCCACTCAAGCTGTGATTCTTATGTCGGCTTTCCTAGGTAAGACGCGTCTTATCGACAACCAAGTTCTCGACTTGGTAACGGAAACCAAAGAAGAAGTGAAAGAAGAAACCGCTGAGTAATCTCTTTCTTCTCTTTGCGTAAACAAGCTCTTAATGCAAAGCAAAAGCACAAACGCAGAACATAAAAAAGGTCGATGTAATATCGACCTTTTTCTTTATCTGCAATTCAGGGACGTCGGAGTTAGCTGCGTAAGCCTATGCCCTTAGTCACTAGGTAATGTGCAATACCATACAGCACAACGATAAACACACCTAGTACGCCAAACGACGTCACAATACCCACGTCAGACACACCCAAGAAGCCATATCTAAACGCATTCACCATGTAGACGATAGGGTTCAACTTCGACACTCCCTGCCAAAACTCAGGCAACAGGCTAATCGAGTAGAATACACCACCAAGATAGGTAAGCGGCGTCAGAATGAAGGTTGGGATAATTGAGATATCATCAAACGTGCGTGCAAATACCGCGTTGATAAGGCCACCTAACGCAAATACCACCGACGTAAGGAAAACGGTCGCAATAATCACGCCCCAGTGATCAACCTGAAGGTCAACGAAGAACAGAGAAACAAAGGTCACGATAGTCCCGACCAATAGGCCGCGCACCACGCCACCCATCACGAAACCAGCAATAATCACATAGTTCGGCACCGGCGCAACCAGCAGTTCTTCAATGTTCTTTTGGAATTTAGCACTAAAGAATGATGAAGCCACATTCGAGTACGAGTTAGTGATTACCGACATCATGATCAGACCCGGCACTATGTATTCCATGTAGCTAAAGCCGTTCATTTCACCGATTCGCGCACCAATCAGGTTACCGAAGATGATGAAGTAGAGCGTCATAGTAATTGCAGGTGGAACCAGCGTTTGCACCCAAATACGAGTAAAACGGTTGATCTCTTTGGTCAGCAAGCTGCGAAAAGCAGTCCAATATAGGCTGTACATATTATTTACTCCCCTCACGCACGATACTTACAAACAGTTCTTCTAGACGGTTAGCTTTGTTACGCATCGAGAGGACTTTCACATTCTGCTCACTCAACTGAGCAAAGATGGTGTTCAAACCTAGGTTCTTATCAATTTCGATCTCTAAAGAACCATTCACCAAGACTTGGTTATTCACGCCTTCTAGCTTAGGTTCAGTCGCGCCCTCTTCAAGATCTAAAATAAAGGTCTCGGCGCTCAACTTACCTAGTAGCGCTTTCATGGTGGTGTTCTCAATCAACTCACCACGATTAATGATGCCGATGTTGCGACACAACATTTCCGCTTCTTCTAGGTAGTGCGTGGTCAAGATAATGGTAATGCCCTGCTTCTCGTTGATCTCTTTGAGGAATTCCCACATCGAGCGGCGCAGTTCAATATCGACACCTGCAGTTGGCTCATCAAGAATCAGCAGCTGTGGCTCATGCATCAATGCACGCGCGATCATCAAACGACGCTTCATACCACCAGACAAGTTACGCGCACGTTCGCTACGTTTTTCCCATAAATCAAGTTGAGATAGGTACTTTTTCGCTCGCTCTTTTGCCAGAGCTTTAGGCACACCGTAGTAACCAGCTTGCTGCAAAACGATCTGCTCAACCGTTTCAAACGGGTTGAAGTTAAACTCTTGAGGAACTAAGCCTAGGTTTTGCTTTGCCAGCTCCAGATCGGTATCAATGTCGTAGCCGAATACCTTAACCTTGCCAGAGGTTTTATTTACTAACGAAGAGATAACGCCAATGGTGGTGGACTTGCCCGCACCATTTGGACCAAGAAGCGCGTAAAAGTCACCTTTTGCTACCTGTAAACTAATGCCTTTAAGTGCCTCGAAGCCACCCGCATAATTTTTTCTTAATTGCTCAATTTCTAATGCATACATAGAGATGATTGCCATTTGCTATAAATAGTGTGGTTAGCCGGACAGGGTGAAGAGAACGAAACCTGAAATGAACCAGTTGAACTAGCTCAAGATAATGTACGCGGCCATTTTGCAAACAAGTCTATCGTTGAATGACGATGAATACAAATATCGATTAACGGTTTCGTTATAAAACTTAAAAGAACTAAGGCTGCATAGAGCCCTATATCGAATATCACAGAAAAAAAATACCGCTAAGACATTAACTTAGCGGTATTTTCCGTTATTAGAAATTCATGACCAACATTGATAACTATTGTTCAGTCACAGTGAATTAATAAGAGTATTAAACCGATTCAAATTGGTGCTTGTCTCTATCAACGTAGCTTGTTGCGGCCGTCAAGGCTTCATATCTGAAGCGATATGTGTTCGATTCCGGTACTAAATCAATTACGTGGAACTTCTCCAACTGTTGACGAGTGTTCTCATTCGGACACAACAAGTACACCTCACATTGAGCGTCTAGCGCATCTTTGATTGCATTCTCTAGCGCAAGACCAACCGTAACATCAATCATAGGTACATCGGTTAGGTCTAAAATCATTGCTTCATAATCAGAAATACTTGAGTGCTGACGTGAAATCGCCTTTGAGACACTGAAGATCATCGGCCCTGATAGATAGAAGAACAAAACCTTGCCGTTGGCATTATCCAGTAACTGACGTTCGCTGTCGGTCAATGGGATATCGTCTTCATCATCACCATCACTGATCGCCTTAACTTGTCTGGCTTGCTCACGGCTCAATCTTTCAATAATCAAAATGTTCGAGATAAATACACCCAATCCAACCGCGATGATCAAGTCAACAAATACGGTTAGCAGCATTACACCATACATGACGCCCATGCCCGCATAACTGACCTTGTGCGCACGCTGAATGAAACTCCAATCGAGAATGTTGAAGCCTACATACATCGCAATACCCGCCAGCACAGCCATAGGAATCGGCTCGGTTAATCCACCAGCGACCAAAACCACTAACGCCAATACTAATGCTCGAATCACACCAGACAGTGGAGAGCGAGCGCCGACCTGAATGTTGGTCACGGTACCCATGGTCGCACCCGCACCTGGCAACGCACCAAACAAGCCCGAAAGCATATTTGCAATACCTTGACCACGCAGCTCTTTATCAGAGTCATGCTCTTTACGAGTCAATGAGTCCCCAATAACAGCGGTCAAAAGCGTATCAATACAACCTAATGTACCAAGTACCAAGGCATCGATAACCATAGTCGTGAATTGTTCAGCACTGATAGTTGGGACAACAAGAGAAGGTAAACCTGCTGGGATTTCACCAATACGACGAATAGAATCAGTATCGAAGAAGATAACGGACAACAGAGTGACGGCCACTAACGCGACCAGTTGCGCCGGTACATATTTACGATACTTAGCCGAGAAGCCAAACAGAATACCGAGTGTCAGCGCACCTAGAAATAGCTCACTCACTTTTAAGTTTGCTAGCGTATCAGGCAAAGCAGAGAGCGTGCCCATTACACCACCAGATGGGGCTGCATGTCCTAACAATGGGGACAACTGCAAGATAATCAGAATAACGCCAATACCCGACATAAATCCGGAGATCACGCTATATGGCATCAAAGTAACGTATTTTCCAAGCTTTAACGTGCCAAGTAATATTTGGAATGCACCGGCCATCATCACGACAGTAAAAGTCATTGCCATACCCGTTTCAGGATATTTAGCAACCATACTCGTCATTACGGCAGTCATGATAACCGTCATCGGGCCGGTAGGTTCAGAAATCAAACTACTCGAACCGCCAAACAATGCTGCAAACAGGCCAACCATAATGGCGCCCCACAAGCCAGCTTCAGCTCCCGCGCCAGAAGCAACACCAAATGCCAATGCTAAAGGTAACGAGATGATGGCTGTAGTCACACCGCCAAACATATCCCCTTTGAGATTGATATCCGTAAAACGACTTCCAAACAAAACACACCTTCCTGATGATGAAATGACAAACCTTATCACTTTAACAAATGTATCAAGTGTTCAGAAAGTGTTAATTCAATCACATTATTCATGTCTTATAACCGGATCATTGATAGTGAGCTAAGTTTATGATTTTCCGTACTAGAACACGTCAGATGAGTACATTTTGACGCAGTTTTTACGAGATTGAATTTGTAACATTGTGTATAGTGAAGCATCTTAATTGAGGGATGTAAGAAGCAAGATGCCAGAAATAAAACAGCTTTTTGAGAACAATTCCAAATGGTCTGAAGAAATTCGCTCTGAAAGACCTGAGTATTTTACAACGCTTGAAGAGGGTCAAAGCCCAGGTTTTCTATGGATAGGTTGTTCAGATAGCCGAGTTCCAGCCGAGCGCCTTACTGGCTTATATTCTGGAGAACTGTTTGTTCACCGAAACGTGGCCAACCAAGTGGTTCATACAGACCTAAACTGTCTATCTGTTGTTCAGTACGCAGTGGATGTGCTTAAAGTGAAACACATTATTGTCTGTGGTCACTACGGTTGTGGCGGTGTTAATGCGGCAATTGATAATCCGAAACTAGGCCTTATCAACAACTGGTTACTGCACATTCGCGATAACTACCTAAAATATCGTAAAGAGATCGAAGCGCTTCCACGTGAACAGTGGGGTGACAAGCTTTGTGAGATTAACGTCGCAGAGCAGGTTTACAACCTAGGTAACTCAACCATTATGCAAAGTGCATGGGAACGCGGCCAAGAGGTCGAGATCCACGGTGTGGTATATGGCATTGGTGATGGCAAGTTACAAGACCTTGGCGTACGTTGCTCAAGTATCGACACATTAGAGAGCAGCCACATTGAGGCATTAAACAAAATCTTAACGACGCCTCTTCTTAGCCAACAAGGCTAATTATCTCTATCAAAATACAAAAAGCCCGCATCAAGCGGGCTTTTTAATGTCTTGTGTCGGCAAGTGTAGTGATTACTCTTGCGGTACAACTTTGCCAATGTATGGCAGGTGACGGTATTTTTGAGCGTAGTCGATACCAACACCAACAACGAACTCATCTGGGATCTCAAAACCAATCCACTTAGTGTCCACTTCAACTTCACGTCGTGAAGGCTTGTCTAGTAGCGTACAGATCTCGATAGATTTAGGACCACGTAAGCTCAGGATCTCTTTTACCTTAGTCAGTGTGTTACCAGTATCGATAATATCTTCAACAAGCAGAACGTCTTTACCTTGGATGTCGTCATCTAGGTCTTTCAAAATACGAACATCACGTGAGCTTTCCATGCTGTTGCCGTAGCTAGACGCGGTCATGAAATCAACTTGGTGAGTTAAATCAATAGCACGAGCAAGATCCGCCATAAAGACAAACGATCCACGTAATAAGCCAACTAAAACCAGATCTTCACTGCCTTGGTAGTGTTCCGTGATCTGTTTGCCTAGTTCGTTTACTCGATCCTGAACTTCTTGCTCAGAGATCATGACTTCAACTGTATGCTTCATACTGCTCTCATTTTGTTTGGTGATTGCGACAAGTGTAGACAGTTTTGCCATTGGTGCCGCTCAATTTGTGCGTAAGTCTAGCACTGCTCAAATACCCACACCACCTTATGGTTCCAATTAACTGTCAGATTATCAATGAAATGTGCACTTGTGCTTTGTCTGATAGTCGCCTCCTTTCACATCAATGTGGATCACGCTTTATGTATCAAGTTTGATGTAACTGTCTATTAAATAAGCTCAAAGGATTGACCATTCGCATATGCACCATTACACTCATCTTTGCTTAAATAATAATAAAATCATTAATATAAAAAATCGTTGGCAAGGAAAATAAAATGGACTCAATCTCTAAGAGACCTAGAACTAGGCTTTCACCTTTAAAAAGAAAACTTCAGCTGATGGAAATCGCGCTTGAAGTATTCTCTCGTCGCGGCATTGGCCGTGGTGGTCACGCTGACATTGCAGATATCGCTCAGGTATCAGTAGCAACAGTATTTAACTACTTCCCTACTCGTGAAGATCTGGTTGATGAAGTGCTTAATCATGTTGTCCGTCAATTCTCAAACTTCCTTTCAGACAATATCGATCTAGATATTCATGCAAAACAAAACCTACATAATATTGCGACTGAAATGGTGACACTAGTAGCTCAAGACAGCCACTGGTTGAACGTATGGTTCGAATGGAGCGCATCGACGCGTGACGAAGTATGGCCACTGTTCGTAACGACAAACCGCACTAACCAAATGTTGGTACAAAACATGTTTAGTAAAGCGATTGAGCGCGGCGAAGTTTGTGACGATCACGCTCCTAAGCATCTTGCGAATCTGTTCCACGGCATCTGCTACTCGCTATTTATCCAAGCGAAACGTGTCGATACCAATGAAGAGTTGTCGACTTTAACTGACAGCTACTTGAACATGTTGTGTATCTATAAGTAGATTCGAGATTCGGTTAAAACTATTGAAAGGGTTGGCGTTTGCGTCAATCCTTTTTTGTTACAAGCAGATAGCGGTTGGTTGAAAGAGATTCCCTACTCCTTCCTTCGTTAGTCTAGGGAATGACGGATATAAAGAACTCCTGTACTTCACCGTCGAAGAAATGAATCAGCCATTCAAGTCTGAGATTACCAACTCCCTCCTTCGTCAGTCTAGGAATGATGGCTCTAAAGAGATCCTGCACTTCACCATCGAAGAAATAAACCAGCCATTCAAGTCTGAGATTACCAACTCCCTCCTCGTCAGTCTAAGGAATGATGGCTCTAAAGAGAGCCTGCACTTCACCATCGAAGAAATAAACCAGCGATTCAAGCCAGAGATTACCTCTTCTCTCCTTCGCCAGTCTCGGGAACGAGAAGGTGAATAGTGAGCTGCAGCTCGTTCACACTCAAGAATAACTAAAGGACAAACTCCAACACCTCACTCCGTCATCCTCAAGAGTGAGGGACGTATATGGACTCCCCTAGTATTGCAAGGAAACGAGTAAAGGTATGCAAGTGCACGTATATTCGGTTTCTTTATGGGGAGCTACCCCGAACCTCTATGGCTTAATCCACTCAGCAAAAGTTCTTATCGAGCGTGTGGTGTATTATCACCTTCGTCCCTCTCAGAGTTTCTTTTGCTTGCTATGCTTACTCTTTACCATAATTTACTTGCTTACATGGGGGGATTGATGTCTCCCTTAA
>NZ_JAEFCE010000029.1:0-58469 GCF_016406055.1 Vibrio sp. IB15 | reverse complement strand
TAAGCGCCTCTTCCTTGCTCGTTATCGGTTCAGAGGTGAGTAGGTGCCACGCGAGTTTCTCGTTACTTTCACCTTGCTCTATGCATCCGACATAATAGAGAGGGATATTGTCTAACTCTTTTTTATTGGCAGGAGATTTGAGTGTTATGGGAGCATATTTTATGTCTAGGTGAGCAGTACGGGCCTTACGACCACCTTTTTGCGGTATTTTGAGCTCTTTACTTCCTGCTGATTGTAATTTTGAAGCATAGTCGTAAAGACGATTATTATGCTCTTCGATACAACGACTTTGCATTGAGCGAACTAGGAATCGTTGACGTTGCTCGTGTTTATAAGTGAGGTATTCAAATAAGTCTGCTTCTCTATCACACACAGAAATTACATCTGACATCTTATCGCCCAGTCGATTTGCGACACGCTCGGATGCTTGTTCCCACTTATAACTTTCTTTTTCTTTGTATGGTCGAGTCGCATGCTGGTGCCTCTGTCCACGCTTTTTGATATCCCGTGTCCAGCGTTGCTGTTCAATTAAACCAACCACCGTATGGGTTTCAGGAGCAAAAAGTAAGGTCGAGTGAACAAACATTGCTCGATGTCGATTGCCTTGATTGGAGTGTCCGAGCTCATCTCGTAAACTGCGATGAGAGTAACTTAGAGAAGTAGTATCTTCTAATGCTAGAAGAGTTTGTTGCGCCAAGGCCTCCTGGACTGTGACATAAAATCCAGCATCTGCAATGTCTTCAGCCTTGATTTTTTCGTTACGGATAAAGCGATAAGCCCCTTCCATGTCCGCGGGAGAAATGATGAGCTTCGAGATTGACACGCCTGGCTGCTCGGCAAGTGAAGCCGCTAGAGCGACGAGTCTTTGAGTTCGTCTAGGATCATTGAGGTCGGCTTGGCCGAATTGTTTTTGTGCCCAGAGGGTTGGCTCTATATAAGTCATAATCATCATCCTTGTCGTATATGGATGATCAGATCACGAAACATAAAATTAGTTCAAAAAAAATCCCTAAGCTGTAGCTTAGGGATTTCTGTATAAGAGACAGGCCAATAGGCTGGGTTTTCAATATTTTACGGACTCATTAAATCGTAAAACGATTAGCCGATGTGCGTTACGCCGCCCATGTATGGCTGAAGTACTGCTGGGATAGCAATACGGCCATCTGCTTCTTGGTTGTTCTCAAGAATCGCAACCATAGTACGACCAACAGCAAGACCAGAACCGTTTAGTGTGTGCACAAGTTCAGGTTTCTTCTCGCCTTTACGACGGAAACGAGCCTGCATACGACGAGCTTGGAAATCCCACATGTTTGAACAAGAAGAGATTTCGCGGTAAGTCTCTTGTGCTGGAACCCATACTTCTAAGTCGTAAGTTTTCGCAGCGCCGAAGCCCATGTCACCAGTACATAGAACCACTTTACGGTAAGGAAGCTCTAGAAGTTGAAGTACTTTTTCAGCGTGACCTGTTAGCTCTTCAAGAGCAGCCATAGAGTCTTCTGGCTTAGTAATTTGTACTAGTTCAACTTTGTCGAATTGGTGCATACGGATAAGACCACGAGTGTCACGACCGTAAGAACCTGCTTCAGAACGGAAACATGGTGTGTGAGCTGTCATCTTAAGTGGCAGTTCAGCTTCGTCTGTAATGGTATCGCGAACCATGTTCGTTACCGGTACTTCCGCAGTAGGGATAAGTGATAGCGTCTTAAGAGGAACATCACTTACTTGCTCAGTTAGCGGGCTTGTGTGGAACAAGTCTTCGCCAAACTTAGGAAGTTGACCCGTGCCGTATAGGCTATCGTGGTTCACTAGGTACGGTACGTACATTTCTGTGTAGCCGTGCTCATCAGTGTGAAGGTCCAACATGAACTGAGCAATCGCACGGTGTAGACGTGCAAATTTGCCTTTCATCACGATGAAACGAGAACCTGAGATTTTTACTGCGCTAGCAAAATCAAGACCGCCAGACATTTCGCCAAGATCAACGTGATCTTTCACTTCGAAGTCGTATGTCTTAGGTTGACCCCAACGAGAAACTTCAACGTTATCATCTTCGTCTTTACCTTCTGGCACAGACTCGTCTGGCAGGTTTGGAATAGACATAGTGATCGTTTCTAGATCAGATTGAAGCTCAGCCAATGCTGCTTTAGCTTGGTCTAGTTCTGCGCCTAAGTTGCCTACTTCAGCAAGGATACGCTCAGCTTCTTCATGGTCGCCTTTTGCTTTCGCTTGACCAATGGACTTCGATCGAGAGTTACGTAACGCTTGTAGCTCTTCAGTTTTCATCTGAAGGGACTTACGCTTTTCTTCAAGTTCACGAATTGTCTCTACATCAAGGTCAAAGCCTCGACGTGCTAATTTTGCCGCTGTTTCATCCAGCTCAGCTCGAAGTAATTTAGAATCCAGCATTGCTAATCCTATGCTTTAGTTATTTGAATATTCAGTAGCTTGGCTACCGAATCACCACTAAACCCCTAAAACTGGTGCTATTTCAACCAATTTGTAACGATTTAATCTGAATTTTATGACTAGGTAAAGATATCCAAAAAAGACTACTTTTCATAGCGTTTTTGTGGGCTTTTTGCGTCCAAATCCGCCAGATAATCTAGCTTCTCGCCAATTTTGGTCTCTAAGCCTCGTTTTGTTGGGAAATAGTATTGTTTCTCGCCCATCTCAGGAGGCAGATACTTTTCACCCGCCGCGTAGGCACCTGGTTCGTCGTGAGCATAACGGTATTCTTGCCCATAGCCCATGTCCTTCATCAAACTTGTCGGTGCATTTCGTAAATGATGAGGCACTTCATACTCAGGAAGATTATGAGCATCGGTTAAGGCTTGCTTCCAAGCTGTATAAACCGCATTACTCTTTGGTGCACACGCTAAATAGACAACCGCCTGTGCGATCGCACGTTCACCTTCTGCAGGGCCAATGCGTGTAAAGCAATCCCAAGCAGACATAGCAACCTGCATAGCACGAGGGTCCGCGTTACCAATATCTTCAGAAGCTATCGCCAATAAGCGCCTAACGATATAAAGCGGATCACAGCCTGCTGCAATCATTCGAGCCGACCAGTACATGGCTGCATCAGGTTTTGAACCACGAATCGATTTATGAACAGCTGATATTAGGTCGTACCAAATATCACCCTTGTTATCAAAGCGAGCCACTTTCTCACCCGCCACTTCAGCAAGCAGTTGTAAGGTGATCGCTTTCTCGCCTTTGTCGTTGTCTTCTGCCATGTCGTACAGCAGCTCAAGGTAGTTGAGCGACATACGCGCATCACCGTTCACTAACTCAGCTAAGCGATCCAAAACATTATCAGCAAAGTGTGCAGGTACATCACCAAGGCCACGCTGCTTATCTTCAATCGCTTGACGTATTACCGTCGCAATATCATCGGTATTGAGAGATGTCAGCTTGTACACTCGCGCACGAGATAACAGAGCATTGTTTAACTCGAAGGAAGGGTTTTCTGTGGTTGCACCAATGAAGGTAACCGTGCCGTCCTCTATATGAGGCAGAAAAGCATCTTGCTGGCTTTTATTAAAGCGATGGACCTCATCCACAAACAAGATGGTTCTGCGCCCTGCTTGCTTGTTTTCACGCGCTTTTTCAATAGCGATGCGAATGTCTTTCACACCCGATGTCACGGCGGACACACGCTCCACTTCTGCATTGGCATAATTGGCGGCAACTTCTGCGAGCGTGGTTTTACCAGTACCAGGAGGCCCCCACAAAATCATCGAGTGGATATGCCCCGCTTCCAGAGCTCTACGAAGGGGTTTACCTGGACATAATATATGCTGCTGACCAATATACTGCTCTACAGTTTCTGGTCTCATACGAGCAGCAAGGGGACGAAAATCTTCGTCCCCTGCAAAATCTAAGCTGTAATTACTCAATTGCAATCTCTTGATTCGTTGATGGCATTAATGCCTATCGACGTACTACCAAATGATCGACTTGATTCGATCAGTTTCTTTGGTCGTCGACCTCGACACCTTCCGGTGCCACAAAAGTAAAGCGGTCTGCCGCTGGTTTACCCAAATTCACATTACTGAAAGTAAACTCGCCTTTTTGACCGTCTTGTTCAATCACATTAAAGCCCTGAACAATGCCTTTTTCATTGATATTAATCTGGAAGTCACCCTGATTAGAGTCAACCGCCGTTGGTGTCAGCGTAAATTGGTTACCCGATTGCGCTACATTGTAGTTATCCCAATCGCTCTCTTGGTTGCGTGTCAGCAGCACAAAAGGCGTTTGCGATGTCGCTTGTTCTTGCCAGTAAATACTGACTTGCTCAATGAACGGGCTGTAATACCACAAACTCTGACCATCAGAGACCAATAGGTTCTCATCCGGGAACGTGGTTTCCCAGCGGAATAAGCTTGGGCGTGCAATTTCAACCGTGCCTTCACCTTCCATTACAACATCGCCATCAGGGCTTGTGACCACTTGTTTAAAGTCAGCGCTAAACCCTGCGTTTAATGCCAAGCGGCTACTCAACTCTTCTTTCGGAGAAGCAAACACTGAGAAGCTCATAAATAAAAGTGCGAATACTTTTTTCATTAATAATCCTGTTACGAGGTAAATCGGTCATAAAGCTATGACCGATTATTAAGGGTTGAGTTCCTATCTACACAATTAAGCGATTACTCTTTCGGTGGCGCTGGTGCTAAGACTTCTCGGTTACCGTTATGGCCTGGAGCACTTACAATGCCTTGCGCCTCAAGCTGTTCCACAATTCGTGCCGCTCGGTTGTAACCGATCTTGAATCGACGTTGTACACCAGAAACTGAACCGCGACGTGAATGAACAACGTGCTCGACTACTTGATCAAACAGTGGGTCAACCTCTTCATCACCTTCCATCTTCTCACCCGGAAGCAAGGTTTCAGGCGTTTGCTCACCATTAGTAATTTCATCAATGTAGTTTGGCTTACCACGTGCTTTCCAGTTGTTTACCACTGCGTGTACATCATCATCTGACGCAAACGCACCATGAACACGGATTGTATGGCTAGAACCTGGCGGTAAGTAAAGCATATCACCCATACCAAGCAGTGATTCTGCACCACCTTGGTCAAGAATCGTTCGAGAGTCAGTCTTAGTTGATACCGTAAAGGCAACACGCGTTGGAATGTTAGCTTTAATCAGACCTGTAATCACATCTACAGATGGGCGCTGAGTTGCAAGAATCAAGTGAACACCAGCTGCACGCGCTTTTTGTGCCAAGCGTGCAATCAGTTCTTCAACCTTCTTACCTACCACCATGATTAAGTCGGCAAATTCATCGACGATAACCACAATGTATGGCAGCTTCTCTAACAATGGCGCTTCTTGGTCCATGCTATCGCCCGGTTTCCACAATGGGTCGTGGATTGGGTGACCTGCATCGGCAGCCATCTTAAGCTTGTCGTTGTAGCCTTTGATGTTACGAACACCGAGTGCTGACATCAGCTTGTAACGACGTTCCATTTCGCCAACACACCAACGAAGTGCATTCGACGCATCTTTCATGTCGGTAACGACTTCAGATAGTAGATGAGGAATACCCTCATATACTGAAAGCTCTAGCATTTTCGGGTCGATCATAATGAAACGAACGTCTTCAGGCGATGCTTTATACAGCATACTCAAAATCATTACGTTCACACCAACCGACTTACCAGAACCCGTAGTACCCGCAACTAGGACGTGTGGCATCTTAGCTAGGTCAGCAATCACAGCTTCACCTGCAATATCTTGTCCTAACACCACCGTTGTTGGTGATTTCGCTTCTTGGAACTGCTCGCTGCCCACTACGTCTGAGAAGAATACGGTTTGACGGCTCATGTTTGGCAACTCCAAACCAACATAAGGTTTGCCCGGAATTACTTCAACTACACGTACCGCCAACGCAGACAATGAGCGAGCCAAGTCCATAGATAGGCCAGAAATACGGCTTACTTTCACACCAGGTGCCAAATCCAACTCAAATCGAGTGATGACTGGACCAGGGAAAATATCAACAACGTCCGCTTTAATCTTGTAGTCCGCTAGCTTGGATTCAACCAGACGCGCAATTGCTTCTAGTGCATCACGGTCGATAAATGTTTCACGTTTCTCAGGGTGGAACAAAAGCTCAAGTGTCGGTAGTGGCTCCGCCGGTTTCGGCAAATTAACTTCCTGCTGAACCAAGAATGGGTTTTGTGCAGCTGCCATGTTTGCTTGCGCTTCAGAAACAATGTTCTGGAAAGCCGCAACGTCTTTATCCTGATTCAGGTCTTCATCTTCCGAGACTTCTTCCCAAGGCAGATCAATCGCAGGCTCTTCATCCACAACGGCAGGTTGTGCAGCTTGCTCTTGCTGATATGAGAATGGTTCGTGTTGTTCTTCGATATCACTCTCTACTGTTTCAGAATCAAACTCAGAAGGCTGCTCGTAGCCTTGCTCTTCAGGCGCATCAAATGGTGCACGGTGCGCTGAGAAATCATCTTGAGTATCAGCATCTGGCTCGCCCATAGGGGAGACATACAAAGATTCAGGCTGAACGTCATCAGCATCAAACTCTGTAGACTCGTGAGCTTCACAATCAACCTCTGGTTGTGCATATTGATCATCAAGAGCTGTTTCTGTTGTCGCATCCACAATAGGTTCAGTAGGACGAACAGGCTCCTGTTCTTGCTGCATGTATTGCTGATAAGCCGCTTGAGATTCATGTGCATCTGTCTGATCTTGCTCAGCAAGATCATCTTCATACATTGCAGCACTTTCTAGCTGCTCTATGGTCGCATTTAACTGCTTAGAACGCTCAACGCCCTCTTCCAATGGCTCTTGTGGCGCTTGATAAACCGGAGCGACAGCAATTGGCTGCTCTGGTTGAGGAGCAACAGGCGGTTGAGTCACTCGATAAACTGGATCTTGAGAAACAGGCGCTTGCTGCTTAACCGGCGCTTCTGTTGGCATATGAATATTGTAATGACGCTTCTCTGCAACACTCTCTTTAGATGTGTTTGTTGCAATACCAGAAGGCTCATTGGTCGCTGAGAAGCTCATTGCAGGATCGAGAGCTTCTTCTCGCTCAGCATATTGCTCTTTCACTTCGTCATCGCGGTACGTTGGCTGTTGACGTAGCTCTTGCTGTGGAGCTCGGTCTGCTGACTCTTTCAGTTCTGGCTCAAGCAATTCTTGGTCTTGACCACGAGCTTTGTTAACCGTTGAAGTAAAGAGTTTGATTGCGCCTTCACCCAACCATTCAACAATTCTTAACCAAGAAATACCAGTAAGAAGCGTAAAACCTGCCCCCCAAAGGAAAAGAAGCACAAGCGTACTGCCTAAAATGTTCAACGTTGGAAGTGCGAGGCTCGTTAAAACGTCACCAACCACACCACCTGACGAGAAGTACCAAATATCATCAAAGTTAATGTCTGCCAAACCACAGCTGGTCAGAATGAGCACTGTCAAACCAAGTAAACGAGTACCCCACAACATAAAGTCGATCTGCTCATCTTCATTACGCTTACGGAATAAGACCCATGCGGCAACGGTCACTAAGATCGGCAGTGGATAAGCCAGAGAGCCAAACACAAAGAAAAGCGTATCTGCTAGCCATGCTCCTAGATAGCCTCCCGCGTTTTGAATGTCACCACCCCACGCCGTTTGCGACCATGATGGATCGGCTGGACTAAAGGTTAATAACGCAACGGCAAGTAGAATAGAGAAAAGAACGCCCAGTATCAGGCTGCACTCTTTAAGGCGTTGAGAACCATTTAAACGAGAAGACTGGGGCTCTTCACTCGTTTTAATGATTGTTTCTACTTTATTACTGCTCTGCTTGAACATAAACCAACTTAATAATTAAACGAGATAAAAACATAGCGAGCGGCACAGGCCGCCCGTTTCAATGAAACTACTGTTGATTTAACCATATCAAACCAAAAAACCCAATTCCAGAAAGCAAGAAAGCGGAACAAATGTCCGCTTTCTTTCATTTCACCAATTATGACTAACGAGTTTTAATCACAAGTTGGTTGGTTTGTTTCACTTCTTCCATTACTACGTAAGTTCGAGTGTCGTTTACGCCCGGTAGACGAAGTAACGTATCACCCAGTAGCTTACGGTAAGCACCCATATCAGATACACGTGTTTTTAGAAGATAGTCAAAGTCACCCGACACTAAATGACACTCTTGGATGTCATCCAGTTTCTGCACAGCGGTATTGAATTGTTCGAACACATCTGGCGCACCACGGTTCAACGTAATTTCAACAAACACTAAAAGTGAAGCATCAAGGTACTGTGGGTTCAGCAACGCTGTGTACCCAGTAATGTAACCTTGACGTTCTAAACGACGAACACGCTCAAGACACGGAGTCGGAGAAAGTCCTACTCGTTTTGAGAGTTCAACGTTCGAGATACGACCGTCTTTTTGCAACTCATTAAGAATGTTGCGGTCAATACGATCTAGTTCCTTGGACGGCTTCTTATAATTGTCTGCCATTTTTTATTCCACCTTATTACTTCCTTGCAAAAAAATATACTACAACTTTTTAATATTCAGTATCAAATTTTATCTGAACATATCTATACTAGATATTAATTCGACAGAATTACCCTACACATAGATAAAACAACCAAAATAAAATAAGGAGTCAGGATGATCATTGGCGTACCTAAGGAAATCAAAAACCACGAATACCGCGTTGGTATGACCCCAGCTAGCGTGAGAGAACTAATCTCACACGGCCACCAAGTTTTTGTTGAAACCAATGCCGGTACTGGTATCGGTTTTTCAGACGATGATTACATCGCTGTAGGCGCATCCATTCTTCCTACTGCTGCTGACGTTTTCGCGAAAGCAGAGATGATTGTAAAGGTTAAAGAACCTCAAGCTGTCGAGCGAGCTATGCTTCGCGAAGGGCAAATATTATTTACTTATTTACACCTTGCACCAGATTTTCCACAAACTGAAGAGCTTATCAAGAGCAAAGCTGTCTGCGTAGCCTATGAGACTGTAACAGATAATATGGGTCGCTTGCCACTATTAGCACCAATGTCTGAAGTAGCTGGTCGCATGTCTATTCAAGCAGGTGCACAAACATTAGAGAAATCTAACGGTGGTTGTGGTCTTCTTCTAGGCGGCGTTCCTGGTGTTGAACCAGCGAAAGTTGTTGTTGTTGGCGGCGGTGTTGTAGGTGCTAACGCAGCACGTATGGCTGTTGGCCTTCGCGCTGATGTAACGATTCTTGACCGTAACGTGGACACGCTTCGTCGCCTTGATGAAGAATTCCAAGGTCGCGCAAAAGTAGTTTATTCTACTGAAGACGCTATCGAGAAGCATGTTCTAGAAGCAGACCTAGTGATTGGTGCAGTACTGATCCCTGGTGCAGCAGCACCTAAACTGGTTACAAAAGAGCACATCGCTAAGATGAAACCAGGTTCAGCGGTTGTTGACGTTGCAATCGACCAAGGTGGTTGTTTCGAAACTTCGCACGCGACGACACACGCAGATCCAACTTACATCGTTGACGACGTAGTTCACTACTGTGTTGCAAACATGCCTGGTGCTGTTGCTCGCACTTCAACCTACGCACTAAACAATGCAACACTTCCTTACATTGTTAAGCTAGCGAACAAAGGTTACCGCGAAGCACTTCTATCAGACAAAGGCTTCCTAGAAGGTCTTAACGTGATTCACGGTAAAGTGACTTGTAAAGAAGTTGCAGAGAGCTTTGACCTAGAATACGTAGATCCAGCTGAAGCTATCGCGATGTTCAACTAATGATGTCATGAGTCACTGAGCGTCAAATTTTCTCGTTGAGGCGCTCAGTTGAATCATACGCATCAAAAAAGCCAGTCCGATTATGTCGAACTGGCTTTTTTGTCTCTGTAACACTAACGTTCGAAAGCTGTGAGGAGCATGCTTTCTACTAGACGCATCGTCTATCAGTCGTTCTTAACGCCATGTATCAACAGGTTTCTAGGCGTAACACTGCGCTCACAAAACTCTTCGATGCTTGCCTCATAGCCTTGCTCTTGTAGGTAAATCGCTCTATCTAAAGCTAACCATATCTCCAATGGTCGTCTGAAAACTTGTTGAACCAAACTCAGCTTCTCCATTTCCCAGAAAAGTTTCTCGCCTTGAGCAAAATAGGATTCAAAATCGATATCCAAACCAAGTGTTATCTCTTTCACTTCAGAAGCCCACTGACAAAACGATTCAAACCCTTCAGATAATTCTGACTTTTTGATGCTCGGTACTGGGATGTATTCATCAATCCCCATTTCAGTCTTAAGTAACCGGCTGAAGCCTAGGCGATAACTCATCTCCAATTGACGGTGTCGCTTTACCCTTTCACCACCAGTAACCGTTTCCTGGAGTGGGATTCGTAAATCACTCTTGCTTAATGTTAACGCTGAGGCTTTTGCCACTGAAGACATAGCTTGGTAGCTGTCGTCTCGAATAAGGTGGTAACAACAAGGGGATATAGTCACCGCAGAAAGCCCATGCGATACGGACTTTTTAACTAACTCAACATGGAGATCGCCACAAGCATGCAGTGCTACCGCATGTTGATTGGCATTAAACACCTTGTCAGCACTCTCAGAAAAAGCGTCACCTTGCACAAAGGTCATTTCTAGATGTTGTGCATCCGCTATTTTTTGGCCACTCTCACACAGTGATTGCTGCCATTCGAAACTGGTCACCTTTTGGTTAGATTGCTGAGACAAAATTCGCCCTAAGAATCCTTTACCAGAACACCACTCCAACCACTCTTCACCCTGGTGATGTTCAAGCGCCGCTTCACCCATCGATATGATTTGCTGCAACTTTCTTCCAGGAATACCGTCTTCAGTTCCTCTAGGAAGCTGCAATCCTTTGAGATTTGTATTCGTAAATTGAGTGCTTTGGTGAGCGTCCGCAAGCTGAGGCATAAAATAGCTGAGTTCAGTAAGCAGCAGATCAGGCAGTTCTTTCAGCGTCTGAATATTTTCAATCGTTAAGCTATTTAACCAGTCCACAAGGGGTGGGTTAACTTCTTTCCATGGCTGCTGTTGTGTTTGGCATAGGTGAAAAGGCTCAGAGCGCCAATAAACTTGGTGCTCAAGCAGAAATGAGTCGAGTATTTTAAATCGTGAATGCATGCTTCCCCCTATGATGCGTGGATTGTAGGGGTAACCGGCGTAAATGAAAAGGTGGGAGACAAAGAGAGCTTAGAGGTGAAAGTTAAAAAGCTGATAAAAAACGGCCTGTCACTACAGGCCGATTAAGAATCTTGTTTTTCGAGATAGAATTAACGAACTGGCAGCTCGATATCTTTAAACATCTCTTCGATTTCTTCATTCGATTTCAGAGAGATAGCTTGCTCTACCACTGGGCGAGTTAAGTGAGGTGCAAAACGTTCCATGAAATCAAACATGTAAGAACGCAGGAACGTACCTTTTCTAAAACCAATACTGGTTGTGCTCGCACCAAATAGATGGCTCGCATCAATGGCAACCAAGTCGGTATCTTGTTCATGGTCAATCGCCATACTCGCAATCACACCAACACCGATGCCCATACGAACGTAAGTTTTGATTACATCGGCATCTGTAGCAGTAAACACAACACGTGGTGTTAGACCTACTTTATTGAAGGCCGTATCCAGCTCAGATCGGCCAGTAAAGCCAAAGACGTAAGTCACCAGAGAATAAGCAGCCAGATCTTCGATGGTGATATTTTGCTTTTGAGCCAGCGGGTGATCTTTTGTTACCACGATAGAACGGTTCCAATGGTAACAAGGCAGCATTATCGCATCTTGGTAAAGGTGAAGTGCTTCTGTCGCAATCGCGAAGTTTGCTGTGCCCTTAGCTACTGCCTCAGACATTTGGCTCGGTGTACCTTGGTGCATGTGAAGCGACACTTTAGGGTAACGCGCGGTAAAGCCTTTGATGACATCTGGCAATGCGTAACGAGCTTGCGTGTGAGTCGTTGAAATATTCAATGTACCCATCTCAGGGTGAGTATGTTCGCCAGCGACCGCTTTAATGCTTTCAACACGAGCAAGGATCTCCTGAGAGATACGAATAATATCTTCACCAGCTTGAGTAACTTGAGTCAAATGCTTGCCGCTTCGCTCAAATATCTGAATACCCAATTCATCTTCAAGCAGTCTAACCTGTTTACTGATGCCTGGCTGAGATGTGTATAAACTCTCTGCTGTTGCAGAAACATTTAGGTTATGGTTTACAACCTCAACAATGTACTTCAGTTGCTGTAACTTCATATCTAACCTCGTAATCCTTTACTCATTTCTGTGCTAACTTATTTGCAAAGAGAGCATTCTAGTCTCGTGTAATATAATTATTAGTTATAACGCTTCAAGCGCTAAAAAGACAGAAAAATTGAGTTTTTCTCGATGAACAAATAAAAATGCCACGATGGCTTTGCAAGCTAGTCCTCATTCCCATAAATTAGTTGATAGTTTTGATTGCTGATTACGCTCAATAAGAGATAATCAGAAATTGCATTTTACGAGTGCCGATACACAATGGAATCGTGTATCCTCTCTAGCTAGCTCAAGAAAACATAAGCAGACATAAATATATGAATAACCCTGGTTTAATTATTGCCTTAGTTGCGATTCTTTTGGTGTTGGTATTAGGTTACAACATCATGCTTCAGTACAAAGTTAAGGTAGAAACAGCGAAGAAACAGGAAGCTTCTCGTTATTTGACCATTATTGATGGAACCGAAGAGCTTATTGGCAACGCGCACCACATGCCGTTTAGCCAAGATCTTCTTGTATGCTTAAATAATCGAATTCTTGATGCATTAGAAAACATGTATCAGCTCGACCCCAAAAATAAGCAACTTGCCCAGCGCATTGAAAGCGTAAAACAGCAAATCACCCAGCTTAAAGAGAACTACCAAGGTGGCGAAAGCACGGCCTTTAGAGTTCCTAGCAGCGATAAACAAGCAATCATGATGCTCAAACTGGTTAAGCGCCTACGCGATACGGTACGTAACGAACACAATAAAGGCCGTTTTGAAACCCAAGCTTATGTGGTAGAAAACGCACGTTTAGAGACTATTCAGATTCGAATCAACATTGAGAACGTGATTAAACGTGCTAACGATTCAATTTCACGCGGCCAACCAGGTACCGCTATTCAATTGCTTCGTAAAGGTATTGATGCACTGGCAACCAAGAATGACGCATACTCAATGAGAGCAAAAGAAAAGCTTCAACAGATGCTGAACGAGCTTGACCAAAAACGCCAAGACAAAAACGCGCAAGATTTACAGCAAATGGAATCTAAAGAACGCGATGACGATATGGATGCCCTATTCGGTCAGAAGAAGAAGTGGTAACCACTTAATCAAGTCACCGAGAAGGCCACCTCAGTTCGCTAAGGTGGCCTTTTTTGTCACTAATGAATTTCCTTCCTCCGTATAGGGAGATCTCATTAGCTGTGATAAAATCCCGCATTATCAACAAACCTGCTCCGACCATGTATCAAGAATTACTCGCTCCAATCCACTCTTTTCTTAAAGCTGAAACGCCAGATTCATGGATCGATGAAGCCAAAAAGCCTGAAAACCTCCACATCATTTTGCGCGACCACATGTTGTGTGAACTCAAGGCTGCTCAAAGTGCTTTATTCCTTATCCGTAAATACGCGGTAGATAAAGAAAGTGCCAAGCAATTAAACGAATGGATCTTGCCATACGAGCAATTTGCTTACCGTCGCATTGGTGATTTAGAGTCACTTCGTGGCAAGAGCAACGTTTCAAAACAGATCACAGCAAAAGAAGGCTGTAATTACGGCGCTGACCTTATCGATAAGATGGTGCTGTTGATTAAAGAGGAACTCCACCACTTCTATCAAGTAATGGAATTAATGGAGAAGAAAGGCGTGACTTACCAGCCGATCGAAGCCGGTCGTTACGCGAAAGGATTGATCAAACAAGTAAAGACATACGAGCCTGATGCTCTGGTCGACAAACTGATCATCGGCGCCTTTATTGAAGCACGCTCTTGTGAACGTTTTGCGAAACTGGCCCCTTTCTTAGAAGAAGACATGGAGAAGTTTTACGTATCCCTACTTCGTTCAGAAGCTCGTCACTACCAAGATTACCTCGAATTAGCAGAGCAAATCGCAGGTAAAGATATCTCGGAACGTATCGCCCACTTCGCTCAAGTAGAAGCAGATCTGATCACCTCAGACGACAGCGACTTTAAATTCCATAGTGGCGCACCAGTATAATCCCGCTAAGAAAGCAGCTCCAATCCAAACAAAGAAGGCCAGCTAACTGCTGGCCTTCTTATTTGTTTCACGCTAGCTATAAGAGAAAGTTAAGCTAGTGTGCCGTTGATTTCAGCAAGCACAGCTGCAGGGTCTACAGCCTGAGTAATTGGACGACCAATAACCAAGTAGTCAGAACCAGATTCAATCGCTTTAGAAGGCGTCATGATACGCTTTTGGTCACCAACATCAGCGCCAACAGGGCGGATACCTGGAGTCACCAGTTTAAACTCTTGGCCAAGCGCACCTTTCAATAAAGAAGCTTCTTGCGCTGAACACACCACACCATCAAGACCAGAGTTTTTTGTAAGAGAAGCTAAACGCATCACTTGTTGCTGTGGTTCTAGATCCAATCCGATACCCGCTAGATCCGAATGCTCCATGCTCGTCAGTACTGTTACGCCAATCAGCAATGGACGATCTTTACCGTAAGGCTCCAAAATTTCGCGAGAAGCCGTCATCATACGCTCACCGCCACTTGCGTGTACGTTTACCATCCATACGCCTAGTTCAGCGGCTGCACGAACGGCTTTTGAACATGTGTTCGGGATATCGTGGAACTTAAGGTCCAAGAATACTGAAAAACCACGCTTGTGTAATTCACGAACAAACTCAGGACCAAATAGGGTGAACATCTCTTTACCCACCTTAAGGCGGCAAGATGCAGGGTCAATACGATCAACAAAGGCTAACGCATCCGCTTGGTTGTCATAATCCAAAGCTACAATGATTTTTTGGTCGTTCATTTCATCTCCTAACGCAGTTAACTTTCTTAAAAAATATCTATCTACCCTTGCAGGCGATATATAACAGTCATAAAAATGCAGCCCGAAAGCTGCAATTAATAATTTGGTCTTTTAATGACCACAAATCTATTCACCATCCAACCCACGAATAGGCTTGATCGTTCCCCACCCCTTACATGAAGGGCAGTGCCAATACATTGAATGTGTTGAGAATCCACACTGACGGCAACGGTAATGAGGCTTAACCTTAAGCTGTTCACCAACCATAGATTGAAGCGTGGTTAAGCTTTCTTTTGCTCGGCCTTCTTCTGCTTCTGCTAGGTGGTAATCGATCAGTCGATAAAAACCTTTCATGGTTGGGTTTTTAACAAGTTGCTTGGTCAGGAGCTCTTGCGCAGAGCCAACATCTTCATGGTGAGCAACCAGCTGAGCCAGCATCAATTCTGCAGACACACCAGCCTTCTTCTGGATACATGCTTTAAGGAACTCAACCAACTGTGCTTCGTGCCCGAGCTTGTGATAACACTCAGAAAGAGTTGGTAACACTTCACTGATAAAATCGATATCTTGCTCAAGAACACCCTCAAGGCAGTCGATCGTCTTCTGGTAATCTTCGTTCGCTAAGTGGAATTTACCCAAAGCGATACTGGCACGCACACATTTAGGGTCTTCAGATAACGCTTTCTTAAAATGCGTTAATGCTTTTGAACGATTACCATCAGCTTGTTCTTGCATAGCGAGCTCACACCAAAAATGCGCGACCGTAGCACGCATCTTCATCTTCTTCTTACCAAGCTTTACTAGAATATTGCCGTAATGAATCGCCTTGTTCCATTCTCGAGTCTGCTGATAAATTGCAACTAACTGCTGCAGAGCACCCTCTTTGTGGTCAGGTTCATCAACCAGCTGTTCAAAGATTTTTTCAGCGCGATCAAGAAAGCCAGAGACCATATAGTCTTTCGCTAGTTGTTGCAGTGCGAGGTTTTTCTGATCGAGAGTCAGCCCAGAACGGGAGATAAGATTTTGGTGAATGCGAATAGCGCGGTCGACTTCGCCTCTTGATCGGAATAGGTTACCCAAGGCCAAGTGAGTATCGATGGTTTCATTGTCTACTTGAAGCAGCTCAATGAAGTGATCAACCGCTTTGTCAGATTGGTCTGACAGTAATAGGTTCAAACCCGTCACGTATTGACGGGAGATCTGGTGTGATTGCTTTTGTTTTTCTTGCTGAGCATTACGATTACCCATATACCAACCATAAGCGGCTGCAATAGGTAAAAGTAAGAACAGTAACTCTAACATCAAATATAGCCTTTAAGCTTTAGTATCAGCAGCTACCTGCTTTGATTGCTTATTGAGTTGCTTCTTCAAGCGATGAATTTTCAGCTGAGATCGCATATGCATGTTACCAAAGACTAACCAAGCAAGAGCAAAGCCTGAAATGAAGACAATACCTAATAGGCTTGAAAGGTGGAAATCACCTTGTGCTAGCAGGTAATTAAAATTCACGATAGTTTGGTTTTGAGAGCCTAAAGCCAGTGCAATTAGGAAAAGTGCGATAACGGCGACTATTTTTATAATTTTCATAGTTCATCACTCATTGGTTGGTTAGCTGTACGATTATGCAGGAAAATTACTAATCAGACCACCATATTATGGTCATAAAAAAGCGGCATACATTATAGTATGCCGCTTTTCATAATTCCGATAAGTAGACTACATTCCTGTATTTACTCGTTCACGTAGCTCTTTACCTGGTTTGAAGTGAGGAACGTATTTACCTTCTAACTCTACCTTGTCACCAGTCTTTGGGTTACGTCCAACACGAGGCTCACGATAATGCAGAGAAAAGCTGCCAAAACCGCGAATTTCGATTCGATCACCACTTTCTAGTGTTGAAGCCATATGCTCTAAAATGTCTTTTACAGCGTCTTCAATTTCTTTTGCAGAAAGATGCGTTTGCTCAGCGCACAGTCTTTCAATCAATTCAGACTTAGTCATAGTTACCCTCGTTGGTTTTCTTTTTAGAAATTATAGACCTATCGGAAAAATAAGCAAAAAAAAAGGAGCCTTACGGCTCCTTTCTTGGCTATATAGCTATATTTCTCTTAATGAGAAGCTATTATTCGCCTTTAGCAGCTTTGAATGCGTCTGCCATTGCGTTACCGAACGCGCCTTCTTCAGACTTGTTCAGTGAAGCCATTGCTTCTTGCTCATCAGCTTCATCTTTAGCTTTGATAGATAGGTTGATTACGCGGTTCTTACGGTCTACACCTGTGAACTTAGCTTCAACGCTGTCACCAACGCTTAGGATTAGAGATGCATCTTCGATACGATCGCGAGATACCTCAGAAGCGCGGATGTAACCTTCAACGCCTTCGATTAGCTCGATAGTAGCGCCTTTCGCGTCAACTGCAGTAACAGTACCGTTTACAAGAACACCTTTCTTGTTGTCAGCAACGTATGCGTTGAACGGGTCGTTTTCCATTTGCTTAACGCCAAGAGAAATACGCTCACGCTCTGCATCTACTGCTAGAACAACTGCTGAGATTTCGTCGCCTTTCTTGTACTCACGTACAGCGTCTTCGCCAGCAACATTCCAAGAAATGTCAGATAGGTGTACTAGACCGTCGATACCGCCTTCTAGACCGATGAAGATACCAAAGTCAGTGATAGACTTGATCTTACCAGTAACTTTGTCGCCCTTAGCTTGCATTTCTGCAAATGACTGCCATGGGTTAGCTTTACACTGTTTCAGACCTAGAGAGATACGACGACGTTCTTCGTCGATATCAAGAACCATAACCTCAACTTCGTCGCCAACATTAACAACTTTAGAAGGGTGGATGTTCTTGTTAGTCCAATCCATTTCAGAAACGTGTACTAGACCTTCAACGCCTTCTTCGATTTCAACGAAGCAGCCGTAGTCAGTTAGGTTAGTAACACGACCAGAAAGCTTGTGACCTTCTGGGTAACGCTTAGCGATTGCTACCCATGGATCTTCGCCTAGTTGCTTAAGACCTAGTGAAACACGAGTGCGCTCACGGTCGAACTTAAGAACTTTAACTAGGATTTCGTCACCAACGTTAACGATCTCTGATGGGTGCTTAACGCGCTTCCAAGCCATATCTGTGATATGTAGAAGACCGTCAACACCGCCAAGGTCAACGAATGCACCGTAGTCAGTAAGGTTCTTAACGATACCTTTAACTTCAGTACCTTCTTGTAGAGTTTCAAGAAGTTCGTCACGCTCAACACTGTTTTCAGATTCGATAACAGCACGACGAGAAACAACAACGTTGTTACGCTTCTGGTCTAGCTTGATTACTTTGAACTCTAGCTCTTTGTTTTCTAGGTGAGCAGTGTCACGGATAGGACGTACGTCTACTAGAGAACCTGGAAGGAAAGCACGGATACCGTTTAGTTCAACAGTGAAACCGCCTTTAACTTTACCGTTGATGATACCAACAACAGTTTCAGCTTCTTCGCAAGCTTTCTCAAGAACGATCCAAGCTTCGTGACGCTTAGCTTTCTCACGAGAAAGTTGAGTCTCACCGAAACCATCTTCAACAGCGTCTAGAGCTACGTCTACTTCAGCGCCAACTTCAACTTCAAGTTCGCCAGCAGCGTTCTTGAACTGTTCAGCAGGGATAGCAGATTCAGACTTAAGACCAGCGTCAACAAGAACGAAACCGTTCTCGATAGCTACTACAGTACCTTTAACGATGCTGCCTTGTTGGAATTCTGTTTCGTTTAGAAACTCTTCAAAGAGTTGAGCAAAAGATTCAGTCATTATTTAATCTTCAATAATTAAACGTCCATGGGTATCCTACCGCATGGGGTTGATAAATTCGCCGGTCATCATCCTTGCGACCAACGTTCTTGCCAGCCGGGCAGAATTACCCAGCTAGTTTCGATTCAATATAGTGTAGTGCTTTTTCTACTACCTGCTCAATATTCATTGAGGTGGAATCAAGCACTAGAGCATCCTCTGCAGGGCGAAGTGGCGCCACTGGGCGATTACGATCTCGGTCGTCTCGCTCTTGGATCTCGCTCAAAAGGTCGTCAAATTTAACATCTAACCCCTTCTGTTGCAACTGTTTAAGGCGGCGAGTCGCACGCTCTTCTGCACTTGCATCTAAAAATATTTTTGCTTCTGCTTCAGGGAAGACAACGGTTCCCATATCGCGGCCATCAGCCACCAAACCTGGCGCAGCGCTGAATGCGCGCTGACGACGAAGTAATGCTTCACGTACGCGAGGTAATGCAGCAACTTTTGAAGCCGCCATGCCGGTCTCTTCTTTACGAAGCTCGCCCGACACATCTTCACCTTCTAGGATAACCTTAACTAGATCGCCCTCAGCAATAAACTGAACGTCTAAGTGAGTTGCAAGAGGAACTAAAGCGTCTTCCGATTCAGTATCTACACCGTGATGAATTGCTGCTAAAGCCAGTACGCGATAGATCGCACCTGAGTCTAGAAGATGAAAGCCTAGCTTATCTGCTAGTAACATACACAGGGTACCTTTACCTGCACCACTTGGTCCATCAACCGTAATCACTGGGCTTTGAGAAGGCATCTTTTACTCCACGTTTAGTCGTAAGTTTTATTCTGTACTAGCGAGTCGCCACTACTTTATAGGCGGAATATTATAGAGAAAAATTGGAAGTCGAGCGAGGTAAATCTCAGATAATTCAATCTTGATGATGCATTCGATAATGCAACAGGCCTAATATCAATCACCTGATGCTAATAAGGCTTTCTATTGGCAACAAATCGGCATAAAAAAGCCTCGCATGAGCGAGGCTAAGTATATTTGTTGCTTCAAGCAGGTCTAACCGATGATGGCGCGTACCGCTTCCAAGTCTTCTGGAGTATCAACACCCGCAGCCGGCGCTTCAACAGCAACATCTACGTGAATCTTTTCACCATACCAAAGTACGCGAAGTTGCTCTAAGCACTCTATGCGCTCTAGGGTACTTGGTTCCCAGTTGATGTAGGTATTGATGAAACCAGCTCGGTAAGCGTAAACACCAATATGACGAAGCAACGGAGATTCTGCAGCAGTACCGTTATTAGCATAAGCATCACGATCCCAAGGAATCGTCGCACGGCTAAAATACAGCGCATAGCCGTCTTTATCCGTCACGACTTTTACAGCATTAGGGTTAAAAACTTCATCAAGGTGAGAGATTTCAACACCAAGTGTTGCCATTGGCGCAGTGCTGTTTGCTAAGTTGTTCGCCACCTGATTAATAATCGCCGGTGGAATAAGTGGCTCATCCCCTTGTACGTTGACAATAATGTGATCGTCAGGGATGTTCATGACATCAATCACTTCTGCTAGGCGTTCAGTACCTGACTCGTGATTCGGTGACGTCATACACACAGTCGCACCAAATGCTTTCGCAGCCTTCTCAACGCGGGCATCATCGGTAGCAATAATTACGTTATCAGCCCCTGCTTTCATTGACTGTTCGTATACCCATTGAATCATCGGCTTGCCGCCAATGTCAGCCAGAGGCTTACCTGGCAAACGGCTCGATTGGTATCTTGCTGGTATAACTACCGTGTAAGACATTACTTGCCCTCGTCCATTGAAAGAGTACGAGCTTCAGGTTCAAGAAGAACAGGAATACCCTCTTTAATTGGGTAAGCTAGGCGATCGATTTTACAAACAAGCTCTTGCTTATCCTTGTCAAGGGTTAGTTTACCTTTACATACAGGGCAAGCAACGATCTCAAGCAGACGGTGATCCATAGTATTCCATAACCTCTTTTATTCTTTTTAAAATTTGCTGTTGCGCTTCTTCTTCGAACTGCGCAGAAACTGGAAGATACCACCAGTTGTCTTGAGCATATTCTTCGCATTTTACAGCGTCTTTTTCTGTCATAATCATATTCATACCTTTCTTTGCTAAGGCATGAAGTTCATCTTTATCAAAATCCTGATGATCGGCGAAGCCTTGTGTGTAAACCACATCACCATCAAGATCGTCTAATGTTTTAAAAAAGCGTGGCGGGTGCCCTATTCCAGCAAAAGCCACAAGCTTTGGTAATTCTGCAACTGGCTTTTTTTGACCTGTCTTTAGGTTAACCGCTTTACTTGGTGCCAAAGACATTGAGAACTCTCGCCCTTGTGCCTCTCCACCATTGTTAATCAAGAAATCTACGTCAGCTAAACGCGATACAGGCTCTCGCAATGGGCCTAGTGGAATCAGACTCTCGTTACCAAAACGCCTTACACCGTCGATAACTGAAAACTCAATGTCGCGTTCAAGTGCATAATGCTGCAGGCCGTCATCAGTGATAATGACATCCACGCCTTGATTCAATAAAGCCTTTACCGCATTCGCTCTTACTGGGTCAACCGCTACCGGCGCGCCCGTTCGCTTTCGAATCAAGCGGGGTTCATCACCCGAGTGTTCAGCGGGCGTGCTCTCTTCTAAAACCAGTGGATAACTCGGCGCTTTCGCACCATAACCACGAGAAACCACACCTGGTTTAAAACCGTTGGCTTGAAGCATTTCAACCAACCAAATCACAACAGGGGTTTTACCATTGCCACCAGCGGTAATGTTACCAACAACGATTACAGGCAGAGGTGGTCGATAGGTTTCTTTCTTTCCAGAGAGATAAGCATTACGACGTTGACCACTGATCACTTTGAACAGCAGGCTCAATGGCCACAATAGTGGCCAAAGAAGATATTTTAACGGGTGATTGTTAAACCAAATCTTTTCGATCACAACAAAGACCTAATCTTATCCGCTGAACTGAATTCGATGCAGTTGAGCATAGGCACCATCATGAGCAATTAGCTCTGCGTGTGGGCCTCGCTCTACAATCTGACCATCATCAACAACTAAAATTTCATCAGCTTGTTCAATCGTCGATAGCCTGTGAGCAATCACCAACACAGTTTTATCTTTTTGTAACTCTTCTAGTGCTGATTGAATCGCTCTTTCTGACTCTGTGTCTAGTGCAGACGTCGCCTCATCAAGAATCAGAACTGGCGCGTCTCTCAATAGTGCTCGTGCGATCGCAATACGTTGTCTTTGACCGCCAGACAAGCTCGCACCGTTTTCACCCACGACAGTATCAATACCATTTTCCATACCTTCAATAAACTCAGTCGCATGAGCAAGTTTAGCGGCATGTTCGATCTGTTCGCGTGAATACTGTTCTTCTGCTGCGTAAGCGATGTTGTTAGCCACCGTATCGTTAAACAGATGCACATTTTGAGAAACCAGAGCAAAGTGCTCACGCAGATTTCTCAATTCGTAATCACGAATATCGTGACCATCAAGTTCAATAGAGCCAGAGTCTACGTCATAGAAACGAGTAAATAGGTTGGCAATGGTACTCTTACCTGAACCCGATCGCCCAACAAGCGCAACCGTCTTACCTTTCGGTATATTAAAACTCACATTATCCAATGCAGGCTTCTCGGCACCTTCGTAAGTAAAGGTCACATCTTTTACCGCAACATCACCACTTACCGTTTCAGGTTTCAAGGTACCTGTGTTCTGCTCTGTGTCTAAGTCCATCAAACCAAACAGTGTCGTACTTGCAGCCATACCACGTTGGAATTCAGACGTTACGTTAGTTAGTGCTTTTAGTGGACGCATTAGACCAAACATTGCTGAGAACACTACCGTAAACGTACCCGGAGTTAGTTCAGCCTTAATTGAATCAACGCTCGCCAAGACAAGTACAACAACAATAGCAACCGATGCAATCATCTGAATGATTGGGTTAGCGGCCGCTTGTGCTGTTACTAGCTTCATGCTCTGTTGACGCATCTGGTTACTTACTTTATCAAAGCGATGTTTTTCTAAATCCTGACCGCCATAAGTGAGCACCACTTTGTGCCCTTTCAGCATTTGTTCTGCTGACGAAGCAACGTGACCCATGCTGGTTTGCATGTTTTTAGAAATCTTTCTGAATCGCTTCGATACTATGCTGATTGCCCAAGCTACCAGTGGAGCAACCGCAAATAGAACCAAAGACAACTGCCAGCTGTTCCAAAACATCAAGGTCAATAAGCCAATGATGCTTGCGCCTTCACGAACAATACTCACCAGCGCTTTACTGGTTGCCGCAGAAACTTGCTCCGAATCGTAGGTAATACGAGACAGCAGCGCACCCGTCTGCTCTTTATCAAAGAAAGAGACTGGCATGTGCATAAAGTGACTGAATATTTTACGGCGGATTTCCATCACCACATTGCCAGAAACCCAGCTTAAGCAATAGGTGGATACGAAACCGCTGACACCACGAATGAACATCATGGCAAAGATAATAAGAGGAAGTGTGCGTAGGAAATCTGATTCCGCACTACCAAAGCCTTCATCTAGCAACGGCTTTAGCAAAGAAATCATGTAAGTATCAGAGACGGCATTAATAATAAGCGCAATAACCGCAACACCAAGGCCAGCCTTATATAGTCGAATATAAGTCCAAAGTCGTTTAAATGTGACCCAGGTAGTTTCATCTGTTTGTGTTGACATAAAATCGCTTAATTTTCTCACAATAATCTATCTATTCTACTCCCTTACGAAGCATCTGCCTATACCACTGCCGACCTTGTTCCTCTCTAATCGTATGATAATGCCAACCTTCTTGGTTGATAGTGATGGTTATTTGTCCACTTTCACCTGTATCAAGCCAAGCACTTCCACTTTGTAAGTAACGTTGAACGACTGATTCGCTTGGCATCCCCCATTGATTTCCCTTTGCCAACGAAGCAATCGCTAACTTTGGTGAAACCGCTTCTATGAAAGGGGCGATAGATGAGCTGTCACTACCATGATGAGGTACTAGCATGGCATCGCTTTGAAGCTGTTCAAGTTCCCGAGCAAGTAACCACTCACTTACGAGTTCAATATCACCCGTGAGCAACATCGAAAAGCCCGATTCTGGTTCAATTATCCGTACGACACAAGAGTGTGGGTTATACGCCCTATTCACTAGTTTTGGCGGCCACAACACCTCAAACTGCACGTTCTGCCATTCCCACACCTCACCTAACGTACATGCTTGAAAAACTGAGCTCATTTGATGATTCAAACTTTGGCTAGCTCTTATCCATTCAGGCTGATAGTTCTCAAGCAATGCAGGGTAACCACCAGCGTGATCAGAATCGAAATGGCTAATGATCACTCCTTGAATTTCATCTATACCTCTTTGAGATAAAGTAGGAATCAATAGTGACTCGACCATCGACCCTCCCGGCCACGCGTTACCTAAATCGTACACCACCACGTGATTGTTCTTTTCAAAAATGAGAGACAAGCCATGCCCTACGTCCAAAACATCAATAGTTAACCTGTCCTGTTTCACTTTGCCAAATTCCCACCACAACAGGAATACAGAAATGATGACAACGGCTACCCCATGTTTAAGGTATCGACCAATAAAACCGAAGAATAAGATAAGAAAAACGAGTAACACGGTTACGTGATTATCTACCTGAATCCAAAACTGTTCAGAGAAAGGCAAGCTAAACACCAACGGTTCAAGTGACAAATCAACCAGTTTCCATAACTCAGCAGAAAAACGAGCCATTGAGTCACTTCCCCAAAATAAAGACTCAGTGACCAAACTTAGAAACATCGACAAAAACAGCAAAGGTATCGTCACCATTGACACCCAAGGCAATAGCAACAAATTGTAGACGACCGAGATCAAGCTAACGCCTTTGAAAAACAACATCGAAAAGGGAGCAATTAACAAGGTCAGCATGACCTGTATTTTGATGAGCTTTAGCACTCGTTCAATAAAGGTAGAATTTGAAGAAGAAGCATCACTATTGAACGCAATGTAGAGAACCGCACCCAATGTACCAAAAGATAACCAGAAACTACTGGATAACGCAGAAAAAGGCCAAATAACGAGAACGATACACAAGCTGACTAGAACATAGCGAACCACACCGATACTTTGTCCACGCCACAGAAAGTAACTCGCCACCACACACATCACTAGCGCTCTTAGGGTCGGCAGGGTGAACCCAGCGAACCAGCTATAGAAATAAGCGAAACCTAAACCAAATAGTGTCGGAAGCCATAACAACTGAGGAGACAACAAACGCGCCAACTTCCCCAGCTGATAACCGATACCAAAGGCAATACCAATGTGAAGCCCAGAAATCGCCATCAAATGAATCAAGCCACTGCTCTTTAGTAAATCCCAACGCAAAGAAGGAATTAGATCTCGATAACCGAAACTCAAAGCGACTATTAAATCGTTATTTTTTAGCTGGCTAAGATTATCAAGACTGCGCTCGAACCACCGAGCACGTAGATGGTTGCTAGAGTGGATTCTATATTTAGTATTCGTTCGGTAATTCGCATTTGCCGTAACCCCAGTGCTAAACAGGTGCTTTTCCAAATCAAAGCCCGCTTCATTAAGCTTCCCAAAAACAGGCTTGATACTGACCGACAAATGAACTTCATCACCCAAAGTGAGCTTGAAAGGCGTAAACAATCGCAATTTTATCAATTGAGGAAAGATTAATTTTTCACCGTCAATTGATCTAACTACTACTACGCTTTCAAAACCATGGCTATTTTCACTAAAAAGACTAACTACTGAGGCATTTATGGTAGTATTCTGCCCTGATTGAAATAAGCGACTTGTTTGGATTTCAATCGCATTCCCTAGGCATGCAACGAGTGTCAACGCAGTAGCTAGACCTCTTGTACGTCGGAAAACGCTATACTTTATTGATGCGATTAGTAATAACAGCATCAATGGTGCCAAGACCCAATGTGGCATCACAGGCCAGAAGCTGGCAGACACAACTGTCGCAGCAAATGAAATCAAGAACCAAGTGTTAAACAAGAGAGTAGCTTCCTCCTATGCCAAGAAAGTTTATCAAACGATTTATGCCTGACCATGAGCTCATCAAGCGTCAGAAAGCATTAAAAGTTTTTGGCAATGTTTTGTACAACCCCAACTTATGGTGCCTTAATCGTCGCTCCGCGGCCGGCGCGTTCGCTGTTGGGTTATTCATGGCGTTTGTCCCTCTACCAAGCCAAATGATTATGTCTGCAGGCCTAGCCGTTGTATGCGGTGTTAACTTACCGCTGGCTGTCGCTCTCGTTTGGATCAGTAACCCCGTAACCATGCCAGTCTTGTTCTACTTTGCCTATAAAGTAGGTGCATTCGTTATGCATGTTCCGCCGCAAGCCTTCCACTTCGAACTGTCTTGGGACTTTATCTTGGCGCAAATGAGCACCATCGGGCCTCCGTTCCTGCTGGGCTGTATGATTTGTGGTGTGATTTCAGCAATGATTGGTTATTTCGGTATTCGTGGCTTATGGCGCTACTCAGTAGTAAGAAGCTGGAACAAACGACAAGCAAGATAGTGAATCTATACTGACGCGCTCTCCACTTTAAGAGATAGCTGTGAAAATAAGACGAGTTATAAGCCATTAGATGATAGGCATGTAATGAAAGTCTTAGATAATACAGTTTGAATTCAATAAAAAAGGATCCCACAAGGGATCCTTTTTTGTATCTGTCGAAACAGTCGGTTGGTTATTTGGAGCTCAGCACAGAAGCTGGATTTAACTTCGCTGCTCGAGATGCTGGGTACCATGTCGCCAGCAGACTTAAAGCGATTGCAGTACCTGATACTACAACGACATCCATCATATTCAGCTGTGATGGCAAGAAGTCGACAAAGTAGATATCACCAGACAGGAATTGGTGATCGATCAGCTTCTCAAGACCCTTAATTAGAGTGGTAAGATTGAGTGCAACCAAAACACCTATCGCACTGCCGACTAAGCTACCTAATACGCCTGAGAACACGCCCTGCCAAACAAAAATACGTTTAACTAAACCATCGGAAGCGCCCATGGTTCTTAAGATTGCGATCTCCGAAGCCCTATCTTTTACTGCCATCATCAAGGTAGAGACAATATTGAAACACGCAACACCAATCACTAGCACCATGACTAAGTACATAATGGTGCGAACCAATTGAATATCTCGATATAGGAAGCCGAACTTCTGTTGCCAACTGCGCAGGTAAACATACACATCAAGCTGGTTGCCAACCTCACGTACAATCTCGTTAGCGTTCAGTACATCGGTCACTTTCAAAGAGACACCTGTCACAGCCTCCCCCAAGTTCGCATAAACCTGAGCATCACCAATCGGAATGAGCGCTAAGCTATGGTCAATTTGTCCATTCAGCGTCAGTAAGCCGGCAACTTTTACTCGTACCCGCTTTGGCGCCTGAACCTTAACCGAGCCGTTCACTGTTGGGATCATCAAAGTCAAGTAATCACCCACTTGCGCGCCAAGCACATTGGCGACACCAGAGCCTAAGATGATCTGCTGCTGCCCTGCTTTGAAATTGCTCCATACTTGCTTATTAATGAAGCTTGATAGACTCGATACCTGTTGCTCAAGCTGTGGGTCAACACCACGCACCTCAATCGCTTTAAGTTCTTTGCCCTTTTCAGCGAGCGCTGTGATTTTCACATAAGGCGCAGCGGCAACGACTTTGTCATTTTTTTCGGACTGCTCTACCACATGCTGCCAGCGAGTTACAGGTTCATTGACCCCTTCAAACTCACCATGGGGAATCACAGATAGAACGCGCGATTCTAGCTCACGCTCAAAACCATTCATGGCTGACAGACCGATAATGATCACCGCCACACCAACCGCAATACCAATCGTCGAAGACAAAGAGATGAAAGACACCATCTTGTCTCGCTGTTTAGCACGGCTGAAGCGGCCGCCTATCAAAAGAGATAAAGAAGAAAACACTTAGCTCTCCTCTTTTTCTACGTTAACCAACAAACCATCTTGCATGTGCAGTTGACGATCCATTTTGCCAGCGAGTTCGCCATCATGGGTCACCACTAAAAAGGCGGTATCGTATTCGCGATTCAACTCTCGCATTAAGTCATAAATGGAAAGCGCAGTATTGTGGTCTAGGTTACCCGTCGGCTCATCCGCTAGCACAAGAGCAGGCTTATTTACTAATGCACGAGCGATCGCCACACGTTGCCTTTCACCACCAGAAAGCTCTGAAGGACGGTGATCAACTCGATGACTTAGTCCCACTTTATCAAGTAACAACTGTGCTTCTTGTTTGGCTTTCGCAGGCTTTTCACCACCTATCAACAGCGGCATAGCGACGTTTTCTAATGCTGAAAAGTCAGACAATAGATGGTGGAATTGATAAACAAAACCAAGGTGCTGGTTGCGAAGCTTAGCCTGCTTGTTCGAGCTCAGTTTAGCTAAGTCTTGACCCAGAAAGCTCACGCTCCCCGCAGAAGCATCATCAAGCGCTCCTAAAATATGCAGTAACGTACTCTTACCTGAACCAGAAGTACCTATGATAGAAACCAGTTCACCTTTTTCGATCTCAAAGCTCACCCCTTTAAGGACCTCAGTATCCAACGAGCCTTCACGGTACGTTTTACGGATATCATTACATTGAAGAAAATTACTCATAACGAAGGGCCTCAGCAGGTTTCACAGAAGATGCACGGTAAGAAGGGAAAATAGTAGCAATCAAGCTAAGTGCAATAGCAAGTACCACAACAACGGCGATTTGAATTGGGTTAATCAAAATAGGTAACTGACCACCAAACGAGAATAGAGCAACACCCATCGCTTCTAAAATCGGGTTAAGGTTCATTGCCAGAACAACGCCTAATGCGCCGCCGGATAGTGCGCCAATAACGCCACTACTTGCACCTTGAACCATAAAGATGCCCATCACTTGACCATCGGTCATGCCTTGGGTTTTAAGTATCGCGACCTCAGATTGCTTCTCCATCACCACCATAATCAACGCAGAGATAATATTAAATGCGGCAACCCCGATGATCAGCCCAAGCATTAGGCCCATCATGTTTTTCTCCATACGAACCGCTTGGAACAGCTCGCCACGTTGGTCCCGCCAATCGCTCCATAACCAACCATCTGGTAAGGGTTGACTCGATAGCTCTGCGACTTCAAATGGGTCTTCAAAAAACAGTCGCCAACCTGAAATAGTGTCCGACTTGTAGCGCATCAAACGCCCTGCATCTTGGATATCCGTCACCATAAGTTGAGCATCAATGTCCGAGCCCGTATTAAAGATACCGGCTACGGTGAAATTACGTTGGCTAGGAATACGGCCAAGTGGTGTGTATTGGCTTGCGCTAGTCACCATTAGGCGAACCTTGTCGCCCATCGATACCTTTAGGTTTCTCGCCAGTGTATGACCAAGGAACAGCTGATATTGCCCAGCTTTTAGTGAAGACAGTCTACCCGCAATGAGGTGGTCTTGAAGTGGATCATCAGAATTGGGTTGGATGCCAATCAAAAGGCCCGCTGACAGTTGCGCAGGGCTCTGAATCACCGCCTCACTGCGAACGATCGGTTCAACATGACCATTAAGCGAAATTTGCTTAGCAAAACCAGGGGCTTGTTCAGAGAGTAGCGTCTTACCACCTTGCTCATAAACCACTGCCTGAGGAAGAACGCCGAGAATTCGGTCTTTTAATTGCGCTTCGAATCCATTCATTACCGATAAAACAGTAATCAAAGACAGCACACCAATGGTGATACCCGCTGTCGACATATAAGAAACAAAACGGCTAAAGCGATCACCTGAACGGCCTTTCAAATAACGCAGGCCAACAAACATTGAAATAGGATGAAACATACTTTGAACCATCAAAAAGGGATGCGGGTTAATGTAACGGGTATTGCTGTTACTGTGTAGGGGTTAATTGAAAATATAGAGTGAATTAACTCAATTAGTTAAGCCCGAAAAACAGAACCCTGTCAAAACACCAAATTTCAAACAACTATTTGATAGTTTCAATTAACTGACCTTGATTACTGCCGCCACATAGCGATAATCAATAGATCACTTCAAGGAACTAACGCATGACAGAACAAGAGTTTTTCACTGTTCACCACAGTCTTACCGCTAATATAGAACCGATGGAAAGTAACTTCACTTTACCCTCTCAAATTCAGTTCGAATCCGAGATCCCTGCCCCTTTTGTTGTGGCGAGTGAATTTAGCCAACTGGACCTATTAGCCGACAGCGCTCGCGCTGAACTGAAAAACAGCGACTTGAAGAATGTCACCAGTTTATTGGATGCACAGAACTCTAAATTAAACCTGCTGTTGAGCTTTATGTTATCGCAGCAAGATGATGAGAAGTTTCGAACTCACACCTACTCATTCGGTGCGAGCCAATTTTCCTGTTTTTCTAAGACAGACATCGAGCCAGGTCGCTTGGTAAAGGCGAAGCTGTTCTTGGAACACCCTGCCGCAGCGATTTACTGCTATGCGGAAGTGTTTGCAAGCCAACCTAAAGATTCAGGTTTCGAAATTAACTTCAAATACGCTCATCTTCGTGATACTGACCAAGACCTGCTGATCAAAGCGGCACTTCATCAACAACAGAAACTTTTGCGTCAACGCTCTCTAGACCGAGATAACAAGTAAATTAACATGACCAAACAATCTATTTTTACCCTACCTACCCTCAAAGGAGCCGGTGACAAGAAGCACATTGGTAACCTTGTTGGTTCGTCTCTCGCTCTTGCTATCGCTAAACTCGCAGAGCAACACAACAGTCATACTGTACTTGCTGTACCAGATCCACAAATCGCACTCAAGCTGCAATCTGAAATTGAACAGTTTACGGCGAGCGAAGTTGCACTATTCCCAGACTGGGAAACTTTGCCTTACGACAGCTTCTCACCACACCAAGAGATCATTTCAGATCGTATCGCGCGCCTTTATGCATTGCCGACGCTAAAAGACGGCATCACGATCGTACCGATCAGCACGCTACTCCAGCGCCAATCACCACGTGACTTCTTGCTACAGCACACTCTAATGGTGAAAACTGGTGATCTTTACTCACTAGAGAAACTGCGCCTGCAACTTGAAAAATCTGGCTATCGTTACGTTGACCAAGTATTTGGCCCCGGTGAATACGCGAGCCGTGGTTCTATTCTTGACCTGTTCCCGATGGGCAGTAAAGATCCTTATCGTATCGACTTCTTTGATGACGAGATCGACACCATCCGAACCTTCGATCCAGAGAACCAACGTTCTATCGAAGACATCTCTGAAATTCGACTCTTACCAGCGCACGAGTTTCCAACTTCGGAAACAGCGATAGAAGATTTCCGCATTCGTTGGCGTCAACAATTCGATGCACGACGTGAACCAGAATCGGTTTACATGCAGGTATCTAAAGGCACATGGCCTGCTGGTATTGAGTATTGGCAGCCTCTATTCTTCGATCACACAGAAACACTGTTTGACTATGTCGCTGACGAAGCACAGATTCTGGTATTAGGTGATGTCGAAACCGCCGTTGACTCTTTCCTTGCTGATGTCGCTCATCGATACGACCAACGTGGGGTCGACCCATTACGTCCTCTATTAGCGCCAGAACAGCTTTGGCTGAAAAAAGACGAACTGTTCGCACACTTCAAGCAAAAGCCACAGGTCAACCTGAGCTTAGAATCTATTGAAGAGAAAGCTGGACGCATCAACCTTCCGGTTACGTCACTGCCTGATCTCAGTGTTCAACACCAAAACAAAGAGCCTTTAGCAAACCTAAGAAAATTCACTGAAGCCTTCGATGGCAAGGTTGTTTTTTCGGTTGAGTCAGAAGGTCGTCGTGAAGCATTGAGCGAACTACTTCGCGGTATCAAAATACGACCAAACGAAGTTGAAAACCTCGATGCAGCCGTTAAGGCTAAAGACAAGTTCAGTCTGATCCTAGGTTCTGCTGAACACGGTTTTGTTCACGAAGAGAAAAACCTCGCGCTTATCTGCGAAAGCGACTTACTTGGTGACCGCGTTGTTCAACGCCGTAAGAAAGATAAGAAAAGCGTTAATAGCGACACGGTTATCCGCCACCTGGCAGAGTTAAAACCAGGTCAACCTGTTGTGCACATTGACCACGGTATTGGTCGTTACATCGGCCTGCAAACCCTCGAAGCCGGCGGCATGAAAACCGAATACGTGACACTTGAGTACCAAAACGATGCCAAGTTATACGTGCCAGTAGCTTCTTTGAACCTTATTGGACGATACTCTGGTGGCGCCGAAGAATCTGCACCACTGCACAAGCTAGGTAGTGAGGCTTGGCAAAAAGCGCGTAAGCGTGCCGCTGAAAAAGTACGTGACGTTGCTGCAGATCTGCTGGATGTTTACGCCAAGCGTGAGCTTAAACCTGGCTATAAATTTGTTTTAGATCGCGAGCAATACGCAACCTTCAAATCTGGCTTCCCATTTGAAGAAACCGATGACCAAGCGATGGCAATCAATGCGGTGATGTCTGACATGTGCCAAGCAAAAGCCATGGACCGCTTAGTGTGTGGTGATGTTGGTTTTGGTAAAACAGAAGTCGCAATGCGCGCGGCATTCGTTTGTACGGATAACAGTAAACAAGTGGCGGTTCTGGTTCCGACAACCCTACTTGCTCAGCAACATTTCGAAAACTTCCGAGACCGTTTCGCAAATTTACCAATTCGTGTTGAAGTACTGTCTCGATTCAAGTCCGCGAAAGAGCAAAAAGCGATCATGCAAGATGTCGCGGACGGTAAAGTGGATATCCTAGTCGGTACTCACAAACTGCTCTCTAGTGATATCAAATTCAAAGACCTTGGCTTACTGATCGTCGATGAAGAACACCGCTTTGGTGTCCGCCAGAAAGAGAAAGTAAAAGCGATGCGTGCCGATGTCGACATTCTAACGCTGACTGCAACGCCAATCCCAAGAACGCTCAACATGGCGATGAGTGGGATGCGTGACCTATCGATCATTGCAACGCCACCAGCACGACGCTTGGCTATCAAAACCTTTGTTCGTCAAAGTGACGATGCCGTAGTGAGAGAAGCAGTACTTCGTGAGATCATGCGTGGTGGTCAGGTTTACTTCCTGCACAATCAAGTCGATACCATTGAGAAAACCGCAGAGTCACTACAAAAACTGATTCCGGAAGCGCGAGTAACCGTCGCTCACGGTCAAATGCGAGAGCGCGAACTAGAACGCATCATGAACGACTTCTACCACCAACGCTTTAACTTGTTGGTGTGTACAACCATCATCGAAACCGGTATCGATGTTCCGACAGCCAATACCATCTTGATGGACAGAGCCGATAATCTTGGTCTAGCACAGCTTCACCAATTGCGTGGCCGTGTGGGTCGTTCTCACCACCAAGCTTACGCGTACCTACTGACGCCGCATCCGAAAGCGATGACCAAAGATGCCATTAAACGACTAGACGCGATTGCATCTCTGGAAGACTTAGGCGCAGGCTTTACCCTCGCAACACACGATTTAGAGATCCGTGGTGCCGGTGAACTGTTGGGTGATGAACAGAGCGGTCAGATCCAATCTGTCGGCTTCACGCTGTATATGGAGATGCTAGAGCAAGCGGTTGAGGCCTTGAAAGAAGGTCGAGAGCCGTCACTTGATGATCTGTTACGTGAGCAAACTGAGATTGAGATGCGCATTCCTGCTCTATTGCCAGACGACTACATTCCAGACATCAACACGCGCTTATCAACATACAAACGCATTGCGAGCGTGAGTGACACGGATGAACTTGCAGAGCTAAAAGTCGAGCTTATCGACCGCTTTGGTATTCTTCCCGATGCAACCAAAAACTTGTTATCGGTTTCCGAGCTTAAGTTGGCTGCTGCCTCTATCAAGGCGAAGAAAATTGAAGCGCACGATAAAGGCGGATTTATCGAATTCTACCCGGATGCTGACATAAACCCTAACTACCTCGTTAAACTGTTGCAATCTCAACCGCAAAAGTTTTCAATGGAAGGACCAACTAAGTTCAAGTTTACGATACCATTGGTCGACAGACGGAAACGAATTCAATTTGTTAGTGATTTACTAGGCGAATTCAGACAGAACTTGCTGCCTTCAGCGTAAAGCCTAATCCACTTGCACATATAATTTATCCAGCCGGTAGTGCGGCTGGAAAACGGAGTAAAAATGAAAAGACTGATCCCACTGCTACTATTGTTCGTCTCACTGCCAAGTTTGGCACAGAGACAATTTGATATAGAAGTGATCATTTTTAAGCGCGCAGTTGATGCTGAGAAGGTGAATGAGTCTTGGCCAAACACGCAGCCAAAGATTTCACTTGAGCGCGTTGGTTCATTTCAGGACACCCAGTACCGAGCAAGTAAAGGGGTAAAAATGCTCCCTTACTCGGAGTACAAACTGACGCCTCAGAAAGATAAGCTAAAGCAGCACGCTGGCTTTGAAGTACTGATGCATACGGCTTGGCGTCAAGGCGATCAAGGTAAGAGCTCAGCACCTGTTTTCCACATTCAAGCAGGTAAAGACTTCTCTAAACAGTTCAATGCTGACGGATCTGAAAAAGGCGCGGTTACCGCAAGTGCTGATGGCTTCCAAGAAGAGACCATCGACAAACCGCTTTATGAACTAGACGGCAAGCTACAAATCTATGTTCAGCACTACCTATACGCTGAAACCACTCTAGATTTGAAAGCACCAAGCGTTCGTGAAGTCACGCTGCAAGAACAGCAAATTGAACTCGATTCTCCAGTAAGCGGTGCAGAGAGCAATGTTCAGGTGGGCAACCTAACCGAGATTTCACCGACCGTTCAAGTAGAAGAGTTCCTTAAGAGCTACCGTATGGACCAAAAACGTCGTATGCGTAGTACAGAAACTCACTACCTTGACCACCCGCTTCTTGGCATGGTGATTCAAGTCCGTCGTGTTGCTCAATAAGCGGCTCTAGTGATATAGCGACTAAGCTGGTTACTCTACTCGCGATCTCGCTATACTCATATTAATCACTCCAAACGCCCTCCATTGTGAGGGCGTTTTATTAAGTGCTGGCTACTTTCAGCAGGTACTTACAAATTTAATTGGTACGCCCTATGAGCCCCGACTTCCAGATCAATACTCAAAACCTTAGCCTAAGAATTATTGAGCCTTCTGACGCACAAGAGTTTTCTCAACTGATCAAGTCTTCCCCTAGCTTACTGCCTTGGGTCGATTGGTGTCACGATCAGTTCTCTATCGTAGAGGCAGAGAAGTTCATTCTGGCAACTCGCCTAAACTGGGTGAAAGCCGATGCGTTTGGCTTTGGTATTTTTGAGCGAAAAAGCGATAAGCTGGTCGGCATGGTAGCCATCAATGAGCTTTACCACACCTTTAACATGGCGAGTTTAGGATATTGGGTTGGCGACCAATTTCAGAGAAAAGGCATTGCAAAAGAAGCGATGTTGGCTCTGTTTGAATTTTGCTTTGCGCAGCTCAAACTAACGCGTTTAGAGATTGTTTGTGATACCGAAAACCTACCGAGCCAAAAGCTCATAGAGAAGTGCGGCGCAGAGCGAGAAACCATTGCCAAAAATCGATTCATCTTCAACGGTAAACCAAAAGATGGGGTCGTTTACTCAGTACTGCCACCGGTGGCTTAGCAATAACCAACAAGGCTACCACTTAACTGACACGATCAAAAAAGAGCTCCGAAGAGCTCTTTTTTACTATCAGCGTTAAGCATTTTGAAAGCTTAACTCTTCTTCGAAAAGCTAGCTAATTAGTGAAGCTTTAGATTTGGACGTAGAACACGGTTGATACGGCCAACCAACATCATTAGTGACGTCTTGATGATTCCGTGAAGCGCCATCTGGTGCATGCGGTACAAAGAGATGTAAACCACGCGAGCAATACGACCTTCAACCATCATCGAACCTTTAGTCAGGTTACCCATCAAGCTACCTACCGTAGAGAAACGGCTTAGTGATACTAGTGAGCCTTTATCTTTGTAGATGTAATCTTTCAGGTCACGACCGTTCAGCTTAGCAATGATGTTACTGAATGCGCAGCTTGCCATTTGGTGAGCCGCTTGAGCACGAGGTGGAACAAAAGAACCATCCGCTTGTGTACATTGCGCCAAGTCACCGATAGCAAAGATGTTGTCATCAAGCGTCGTTTGCAGCGTGTTTTTCACAACCAGTTGGTTGATACGGTTAGTTTCAAGACCACCAATATCTTTCATGAAATCCGGCGCTTTAATACCTGCTGCCCATACCATGATTTGAGCTGGGATTTTGTCGCCATCTTTCGTTGTTAGGCCATCAGCATCGGCTTGCGTTACCATAGTATTGGTACGAACGTTCACACCAAGCTTAGTTAGCTCAGAGTGCGCAGCGCTCGAAATACGAGGAGGAAGAGCAGGAAGAATACGCTCGCCCGCTTCCACTAGGTTTACGTTTAGCTTGCTTGAATCTAGGTCACCAAAACCGTATGTACGAAGCTCTTTTACAGCGTTGTGGAGCTCAGCCGACAGTTCAACACCAGTAGCACCCGCACCAACAATCGCGATGTCTACCGTACCTTGACCATTCTTAGCGTGCAGCTTTAAGAACTGGTTGTTCATTTCAGTACGGAAACGGTGAGCTTGTTCTGGGCTATCAAGGAAAATACAGTTATCACGAACGCCTGGAGTGTTGAAATCATTAGACGTTGAACCTAGTGCCATAACCAGAATGTCGTATTCTAGCTCACGGCTTGGCATCAGCAATTCACCGTGCTCATCTCTCAGCTCGCTAAGTGCAATCACTTTACGCTCACGATCGATGTCGTTCAGGCTGCCCATTTGGAAATCGAAGTAATGGTTTTTTGCGTGCGCGCGGTAGCTTAACGCATCCACACCTTCATCTAGAGAGCCAGTCGCTACTTCATGAAGTAATGGCTTCCATAGGTGGCTTGCTTTACGGTCTACCAGTGTAATCTGGGCACGTTTCTTACGACCTAAAGTGCGGCCAAGCTTAGTTGCTAGTTCTAAACCACCAGCACCGCCGCCTACTACGATAATTTTTGTCACAATGACAATCCTCTACAAAATGAATAAATAGGGTTCGGCTCGATCACTCCAACCGATAAATTCTATGTATCTACCCGGCCTTTACATAAGGCTGTGACATATTGGATAACCGCGAAAAAGAATAACGACAGCTCACCGAGTAGTTAGAGGGGCTACAAGCAACAAACATCCGTTTATCGCCTTACTCACATGGATAAAAAAGGTGACAACCTTAGAGGTAGTACACAAATAATGGGCAAGTTTTATCACTCGCTCTCAATTTTTTTTGATATTTATCAAAATATTTTGCTTTGGAACATTATATATAGCAAACCGATGACCGCAACTAAAATCCTTACCCTCAATGAGGATTCGCCGCCAAATAGTTAACGTTTGCGCAAACTTATCAACATAGCAGCTACGACAGCATCATCAATAGTAACGTTACATTCAAAATAAAAAAATCGGCACTCATTGAGTGCCGCTTTTTATAAAATACTTAGTATGTTAAGCGTCTTTGAAAGCTTTCATTGCTTGAAGATGTTGAGAGATTTTTTTGAATTTATGGCTCTCTTTCTCATCCCAAATCACATCGTAGTAATCTTCGAGTACAGCTGCAGTTTTGCTATTGTCGTGAATTTCATCTTCACGAGAAAGCACCACTAGGCAGCGACCTTTGTTTTTCATGCGGTACTGTTCCACACACTTAGTCGCAATATCTTCGTACTCTTCAGGACGATCGATTCGGCCCACCATGTTGTTTTCAGGTTGCAGGTTCGGGTTGAAAATTACCTGCTTAATACCACACAAGAAACCAATACGCTCAGACCAAAAACCACCTAAGCCAACACCACAAATAATTGGATGTGGATCATCTGATTGCTCTATCACTTTGTGCACCTCTTTCAGTAGGTGCTGCATGTCATGCTTTGGATGCAAAGTACTGTAGTTGATGAAACGAACGTCATCATCAATGAATTGCAACTGCAGTATTTTTTCGTGATTGCCCGGGCTTGTTGAGTCAAAGCCGTGAAGATAGATAATCATTGTACCTCCCCCATTGAATATTGGTACGTTTTGATCAATCTAACAAGAAAAACAAGGTTTTAAAGGGAAGACCATCGAAATTATATTTTTCACTTCCTAAACGTGATCCTAGCTACAGAAAGTGTGACTGAGAGCCTCAGCTTCACGCAGATAACTTTCATCTCCCCACAGTTGATGGGCGAGCAAATACCACAACATTGCCATCATTCGACTTCGTGGTAACCACGCTTCTACACCATCCAACCAAGGCTGAACATCGTGAATACCACGCAGCTGACAGTACTTTTCAACCGTTTCTTGCACCGGGGCATCTGCGACTGAAATGGTTAAGGTTAGATCTAATCTAGGGTCAGCAATTGCCGCGTATTCCCAATCGATGATTTTAATAACGTCACTGTTCTTGACTAGGTTATAACCGCCGAGATCAAAGTGACATAAGGAGAGGTCAACACTCGGGATACTTGGCGTTGTACGCCACTCTTTATAAATGGTGCTGTAGATTTCTGTCTTATGAACAGCATCAAGCTGAAGCCAATAATGGTCCACTCGCGCTGTAAAACTAAACGGCTTAAGTGGTAATCGTGCTGTGTTAACCAAATGCACAGAGATAAGCGTTTTCAAAAGGTCATCAATATCTAAACCTTCATAAAGCGTATCCCCAGCAACCCATTCAACCAATAATCCCTGCTCATTCACCACTATCGGACTTGGTCCAATACCAAGACGCTCGATGGCAGACAACACTTGGTACTCTTCATGGCGGGAAATAAAGAAGGCCTTGGTAATTGGTGTGATCGGACGCCACACGTATTCAGCGCCATCAGCAGAAACCAGCTTCCAACATCGGTTAGTCAGACCACCGGTGAGTGTCTGGGCCTTCACTGGCGGCTGCGAAAAATAGCCATCAAGCGAACTCAAACTGGTATCAAGAAGCTTAGCCTCAGACCAAGAAAAAATTGCCATTGCTCATTCCCTATAAACGTCTTCGTTTCCCTACAAAAAAGACACTGACCAGAGCCAGTGTCTTCGAATATCAGCACATCATGTACTGAATTGGCGTGTGACCAACCTATCCACTTTCAAACGTAAGTGTTCATACTTGGCAGTTAAGCGAAATTAAAGACCTAGTAGGCTCTTAGATTGTTGCTTACGGATTTCAGTCTCGTCAGCCCACTCGATCAAGCCAGACTCAAGGTCCATCAGGCGCATAGTCATTTTGTAGTACACGTCTTCGTCGCTGCCCGCTTTTTTAACGATGCTTGATAGGTTGCCATACAGCATGTACTGAGCACCAACCATCTTACCGAACTGAATCGCAGAGCTTTGGTTCACTAGCTCATCGTTGTTTTGGAAGTTTAGTTGGTCACGAACAGACTCTACACGGTCCATGTCAACGAAACGGAACTTACCAGAGTTCAGCATTTTAGTACTGATTGTGTCAGTGATTGACTCAGTATCGATGTGCTCGCTTGTTTTGTTCTTGATTCGCTCTACGAACACGATTGGACGCTGATCACGAGTAATGTACGACACTGAACCAGAAGCCATCATGCTATCAACCATCTCACCAGCAATAGTTTGAAGGTCAGTTGAACCGAAATCGATTGTTGTGGTTTCTACTGCTTGTGCATCACCGTAGCTTACCTTGTTCGAACAACCGCCTAAAATAACCGCTAAGCCTAGTAGCGCAATGACACTCTTTTTCATGATGTTTCCTCAACTTATCATTGAGTGGGGTTACCCACACTCTTAAATTTTTATCTGTGCGAATCAATTCGCTTTCTTAAGTGCTAGTCCACGTTGACTAGCACCGGTTATAACTAAATCTGTTCTTACTGCTCTCGGAACTGCACTCGGAACTGAGTTGCTTTCGGATTTACCGATACTTCCGACAACGAAATGCTTTCAAAGCCACGCACAATCGCTTGCTTCCAAGGCCCTTGCTTCAAGTTGACCTCAAGCCCTGCATCGTCATACCAATAGAAACGATAAAGGATATGTTGGTCACCTTTATAGTTACTGTTTAAGCGGACAATACCTCGAGTGTGACCATCAATCTGATCGGTACGAATATCTTCAACTTGTAAACGGCTGCCCAATACATTGTCGCCAAAGAATACGTTCTGAGTCAGACTATCAACCCTTACGCCAGCTGTATTATCAGCACAACCAGCCAGAGCCATAACCGCTGCTAAGCTCACTAACCACTTTTTCATTACAGCCTCCCTAGCTGTTTATGCCACATTGTTGCGTTGTTTCCTTGTCGAGAAATCCATACCAAAGTGGTCTGCCCTTCTCGAATATCAAAATCGTAGGTTTTAGCACCCGCTTCCAAAGTATATTGACCGCTGTTTGCTACAAACGTACTGCTCTTAATCTCAGCTGGTAATGATTGCCAACTGCGAGTGTCTGGTTGCTCTGTCAGCGTGTTCCACACATTGAACAAAATGTTTCCAACATCATCACCCTTTGTTGCCTCTTTTCGAATGCGGTCCTTTGCGACCACACGTAGCGCTTGGCGAATAACAATGCTCGTCATACGCTCAGAGAGATCGTTCTGAGCCATGGCGTTTACGTCGGTAATCAAATGCTCTTGCAGCGGCTGCCCACTGATTCGTAACGGAGAAAAACGCTCTACGTTCTGACTTGGGTAATATGGCAGCGCAAGAGAGTATATTGCTCCCTGATCGCGACTGTCATAAACAGGTAAATCCAATCGCCAACTGTCCATTGCTTGAACAGCACTCTGCTCTTGAAGAACAATCACGCGCCCTTGCCCGCTACTTAGCTTAGATGACTGCTTGTAACGCTTCTCGAGTGTCGCTAAATCCTGTCGCATACCTAAGCGTGCCGCCGTTGCCATGGTTCTGTCGATAATCTCTTGGTTATCAGGCATCACCGCCAACGCACGTCGATAATCAACATAAGCACTGTTTAAGTCGTTTGAAGCTTCATAAAGCAGGCCCGATAAAAACATCAGATAAGCATTTTGTACTGACTGCAGCTTTTTACCCGCATCTGGGTAACTCGCGAGAATACTGCCAACATTGGCAGACAGCCCCTGCTTCTTCGCATCGTTGGCGGCTCTTTCTAGCTCGGCCTCACGCTGCTTTTTCGCTTGCTCTTGAACTTGATTGGCGCGACGCATTTCGATCACCGCACCTTCTAAATCGTTTTTCTTTAAATAGTTTAAGCCGAGATAAAGGTGAAGAAAGCCTAACTCGTAATCCGGCGGCACATACTCGGTAATGTTGTCATTCACAGCCAATGCACCCACACTGGTTGCACTGTCTGAGATAGAGATGACGGCTTTTCTCTGCTGCTCGGTAACAGCCTGATCCGCCGCTTCAAACGAAGACTTACTCTCTGGGTACTTTTGATCCAACAGATTGATTCTGCCTCTCTCAAAATTATCGAGAATATCGCCTGCTGCGTAATCTGGTAACTCTTGTTGAGCCTCTGAATAATCTCCAGATTTAACAGCTTGGTAGATACTTTTATTTTGTGCGCTGTAATGACTGAACAGGTTACCTGCAGACATACTCGCGCATCCCGCGGTCAGCGCCGATAGTAGGGCAATGGAAGCGAATCTAAACTGTTGCTTCACTTATCGTCTCCGTGCATGTTTAAAATGCCAACTTTATTATGGTCTGCTGACCTTTCGTGGTGAAATCAGCTCAAAAGCTCAACAGCCCCTAGTCTCATTATCAAAACGAAACGTGCTGTAAAAAGGATCTCAAGCAAGTAAATGCTTGCTTCATCGGGCTCTGGCTAAGCAAAGCCGATATTCAGACAACAGATAACAATTAAAGTTGGCATACAAACAACAAATTTTCCAACTTGTTGTTTGTTTTAATTAACTCATTAACTTTCTAGCTCGTTCATTAACTATTTTGTTAATTCGTTAACTTATTTGATTAGCTCATCAGTAAAGGGCCAAGCGGACGGCCACCAACTAAGTGCATGTGGATGTGGTAAACCTCTTGGCCACCATGAGAGTTACAGTTCACGATAAGACGGTAACCATCCTCTGCGATACCCTCTTCTTTTGCTAGCTTACGAGCAACTGTAAACATGCGCCCCATCATTGCTTCGTCTTCCACTTCAACATCGTTGGTCGTTGGAATAAGCTTATTAGGGATAATTAGGATGTGGCTAGGCGCACGTGGGTTGATGTCACGAAACGCTGTCACTAAATCGTCTTGGTATAGCAGATCTGCTGGAATTTCTTTGTTAATAATCTTACTAAAGATGGTTTCTTCAGCCATGTTTTTCTCCGATAAAACATTTACTTTTTAGTGCTTTGAGTATGCGCTATGCCGCTACAAACCACAATAAACCTGCTTTAAAGCTTAATAAAAAACACCGTTCAAATCAAAGAAAACTGGTCTTAGCTCTCAAGAATGGCATGTTGATTATAACTGAGCGCTATTTTTGACGTGTGCGTCATAAAATGCGTAAGAGGAGCTCAATAGAATGCTGATAATTTTGTTATTTTTACTTTGACCTGACATTAGGTCTGCATTTAATTTAGGGAGAAAGCCATGAAGGGATCTGTGATCAAGCGTATGTACGCTGGTTTCGCACTGATCATCATCATGTTCGCAGTCACGATAACCATCATGATGAACAGCATGAATCAGATACACAGCAATTTTGAGAGTGTTTCAGAAACCTCATTACCGCTTGTTGCGCTTTCCAATCAAACAAGTGTCCAATTGCTTTCTGCTGATAAGTCATTCAAAGATTTCTTAACCACACAAAACACTGAACGCATGTCTGCAATGCGCACAGAGTTTGCTGCATCACAAAACGCTTTTTCAGAAGTCCTTGGTAATCTAGAAGCGGCAAGCCAAAACCACACCTCACTCATCGAACGCATTACTCAGCTAAGAGCCATGGAAGAACGCTATTTTGCTGAAGCGGATGAAGCGATGAACAACTACGTCGCGATGTTTGAAGCGCAAGAGCAAGTACAAAAAGCATCACGTGATTTCCAACGCCTACACTCAGAATTGACCGTTGGCATGAAAGAGTACGTTGCCGATCAGAAGAGCATCTCTGTGAAAGTCATGGCGAAAAGCTACTTCATCAAACTGCAAGATGCAGAAGTGATCACATCAGACGCACTCGCGAGCTCAGATGTGGCATTCGTACAAAAAGCCGTAAACCAAAACAAGAAAGCCGTTACTCACCTAAACTACGCCTATCGTGGTTTGGCAACACAGCTACCTGCTCTTAAGAATGTATTCGATGAATCGGTTCAGAAATTCACCAAAGACGTAGGCCAAAAAGGCGGTGTTCTTGATAAGCACAACAACTACCTACAAGCGAAGCAAGCCCTGTATGTAAACATCGCCAATCTAGCGGTTGAAGTAGACCAAGCGATGGCCGTATTAGACTCATTCAACGTAACAGCCGAAGAACAACTCAACTCTTCATTAGCAGACGCGAGCAGCATTTACGATAAAGGCCTATTCAACGCGATTGCCATCGGTGTGGTTGTAACACTATTTGCGGCAGCGATTGGCTACCACATTGCTCACAGTGTAAGAGAGCCACTAACGCGCATCCTTAAGACACTAGAAGGCCTGACAGAAGGCGACATGACACAGCGCATCGACATTCGTTACAACAACGAATTCAGCCGCGTGAGTGGTCACATCAACACCTTAGCCGATAACCTGCACAATATTCTTGTAAAGCTTAACGATGCGTCAGACGACCTAACCAAAACAGCAAGCGTCAACCAGAAGACCTCTTCAGAAACTCAGGCTCAACTGAACAGCCAGCGTGAACAAACTGCGACAGTAGCGACTGCGATGACAGAGATGTCTCACTCTGTACAAGAAGTTGCTAATAGCGCACAAAGCTCTTTGACTATGGTTCAACAAGTCGAGACGGCTTCTGAATCGGGTCGTCAGATCATGAACACCAACATCAGCACCATCAACCAACTGGAAACTCGCCTAACTGAGTCGGTAAGTGCGGTGGGTGAACTGCAGCAGATGAGTAGCCAAATTGGCTCAATCCTAGACGTAATTCGCGGCATTGCAGAACAGACGAACCTACTCGCACTGAATGCAGCAATTGAAGCGGCGCGTGCCGGTGAGCAAGGTCGTGGTTTTGCGGTCGTTGCCGATGAGGTTCGTGTGTTAGCGCAGAAAACAACGCAATCTACAGCTGAAATCGAAACCATGATCAGCAACCTACAGTCCAGCTCGAAAACCGCAAGTAACGTTATCGAAAGCTGTATGAGTGATATGGACATGTCGGTACAACAAGCATCGAATGCCAATAGTGCAATGGAAGAGATTCAAGCCTTGATTCTAGAAATCAGCCATATGAGTACTCACATCTCTCAAGCTGCTGCTGAACAGAGTGAAACCTCGGGTGATATTGCGCGTAATATTGAAGACATTAACCACATCGCCGATGCCAGTTACCAAGCGATGTCATCAATAGCTGAAGCGAGCCAAAACCTAACGATTCTCGCAAATCAACAAGGGGATTTGGTTCATCAATTTAAGCTATAGATAAATGATGAAACCATAGATATTTGGTGAGATTGTTGGGACTTCTTACCCAATAGTGGTAACTATTTGAACAAGGGCAACTTTTATCAAGAGTTGCCCTTGTTTTTTATGAGCTTTGTCATTATATGATTATTAAGGCTTGCTGCTTCCCGTTTTTCTTTCACCTTTATGAGCGAGCCGCTATTAAGGAATTTATATGGCTGTTCATGTTGGCATTATCGATCAAGACCCCATTCGCTTGCTTACCCCACTGCTTGATAACCGTACGGTCAGCACGCACATCGTGTTCATTGGCGACAAAAATCAAGTCGATATGTATCAGCGCTTAGACAGCGTTTTGCAAAAGCGCGACATTACCAGTGAGTTTTTTGAAATTCCTACGATCGTAAACACGTCCGTGATTAAAGAATCCATTCAAAACCTCGCCGAAGATTTAAAAGCACGTGGGCAAGAAGTGAAACTCAACGCAAGTTGTGGTCTACGTCACCGTCTACTTTCAGTCTACGAAGTGTTCCGAACTTACCACTGGCCTATCTTCGTTGTAGAACCAAATAGTGACAAACTATGCTGGCTTTACCCGAACGGCAAAGAAGACGCGCAAGTTCAAGACCGCATCACTATCGACGATTACCTCACGGTATTTGGCGCTCGTGGTGAATTCAGCGACGTGCAATTGCCTCCGCAATTAGACCAAAAGCTTTATGAGCTAGGTGAACGTTGGGCAAGTAACGCACTTGAATTAGGTCCTGGCCTAGCGACACTGAACTACCTTGCAACCACTTGTCGTAAAGAGCAGAAGCTGGATGTTGAGTTATCCGAAAAACAGCAAGGCTATCGTGAACTAAACATGCTATTGAGTGATTTAGTTGAAGCTAAGATCGCCACTTACGACAATGGTATTTTAACTTTCGCTAATGAAGACGCACGACGCTTCTCAAATGGTGAATGGCTTGAAACTCTGGTTCACAGCACCGTCAAACAAATCCAAGACGACATGCCAACCATTCAAGACCGCTCTTTGAATGTTCAGGTATACCGCCAGCTCGGCGAGCGTGAAGTTCGAAATGAACTAGATGTGGCATCTGTGGTGAACAATAAACTGCACATCATCGAATGTAAGACGAAAGGCATGCGTGATGACGGTGATGACACGCTATACAAACTGGAATCACTAAGAGACCTATTAGGTGGCCTACAAGCCCGCGCTATGCTAGTGAGCTTCCGTCCACTTCGTCATAACGACATAACACGCGCAGAAGATCTTGGCCTTGCTCTGATCGGCCCAGATGAATTGAAAGATCTTAAAACGCACCTAACCGCTTGGTTTACGGCTGCTGGCGGTAACGAAGACCAAGAGTGCTAAAAAGAAACATTTAAGAGCAAGCTTCTCTTAAACCAAAATAACAAAGGCGAGTCGCTATTTAGTGACTCGCCTTTTTCTTATCTATTTTCACTCTGTCACTTAACCAGTAAATAAAAAATGGCCGCATCAGTCGATACGGCCATTTCAAAATTTGCTGTCCGATTAAGACTTAAAGCACTTTTTCAACTTAAAGCATTTTACGAGCAGCTTCTACAACCACTTTGATAGAGCGTGCTTCTGTTACTTTTAGTGTGTCGTGATCAGGCGTCTCTTTTTGAGTACGGTTGATGATTACACCAGCAACACAACCCGCTTTCAGACCAGAACTTGCACACATGGTTAGCAGCGTTGCAGATTCCATTTCGAAGTTTAGAACGCCCATGTCTTGCCACTCTTGCATAGAACCTTGGAAACGCTTAACTACACGACCAGAGAACGTGTCGTAACGCTCTTGACCTGGGTAGAAAGTATCACTTGAAGCCGTTACACCCATGTGAACTGTTGCGCCAGCCTCTTCAACTGCTGCTTTCATTGCTGTCGCTACTTCGAAGTCAGCAACTGCTGGGAACTCCATTGGAGCAAAGTGTAGGCTAGCACCGTCTAAACGAACAGAACCAGTAGAAACAATCATGTCACCCACGTTTACGTGAGGTTGGATAGCACCAGTAGTACCAACACGTAGGAAAGTGCGAACACCCAGTTGAGCTAGCTCTTCTACAGCGATAGAGGTAGATGGACCACCGATACCTGTTGAACATACAACCACTGGCTTACCGTCTAGTTCTGCGCGGTAAAGTGTGTATTCACGATGGCTAGCAAGAAATACTGGGTTCTCCATCTCTTCTGCAATTTTTTGTACACGAGCAGGGTCACCTGGAATGATCGCAAGAGTAGCACCGTTAAGATCTGCTTCAGTAACACCTAAATGGAAAACAGCTTGAGACATAGTTCGCTCCTTTTGGCTTATTGGGCTTTTTACCCTTATTTAAGCTCATAGTAAATTCGTGGGGTACGAACACACTCTAACTAAGCTTATTATAAAATGAAGTGACACAGCTCACATCAATGATAGCAACAAGATTTCAAGTTTCACAAAAAACCGATTGGCATCACAAAAATAAGCAATCTCAGTACCTTCGTTGCATACTAATGAGACAAAAAACGCCTTTAACGTATTACCGTTAAAGGCGCTTATATAGTATGCAATTTTGTATAAGAGCGTTGGATTTAGTCTGCTTTAGACTTGAATCGTAGCAGGCGCAATGCGTTCAATGTCACCAATGCTGTTGCACCACTGTCCGCCAGAACCGCTACCCACAAGCCCGTAATACCAAATAAGCTCGTCACTAAGAACACACCTTTCAAGCCAAGAGCCAGAGCGACGTTTTGACGGATATTATTGATAGTAGCTTGCGACAGCTCAATCATTGCTGGTAATTCAGTTAGACGGTTATGAGTCAGTGCTGAATCAGCAGTTTCCAGAGCAACGTCTGTGCCCCCACCCATTGCGATACCGACATGAGCGGTTTTCATCGCGGGCGCATCGTTAATGCCATCTCCAACCATCGCCACATGCGACTGTTGAGACAACTCTTGTACGTAAGACACCTTATCACTTGGAAGCAGGCTCGCTTTGTACTGCATACCAACCTTGTCACTGATCGCAGCAGCACTGCGCGGGTTGTCCCCTGTCAGCATAATCGATTGAATACCAAGACCATTAAGGCGCTCAATCGCTAACTTCGCATCACTACGTAATGTGTCTTGCCATGCAATCAAGCCAATCGCGTTGGCTGCCTGAGCAGAGTCTTTAACCTCTAATGCAACAACAACGGTTTTACCCTCATCTTCTAGCGATTCGATTTGCTTAGATACCTGTGCATCCAAAGCGAAATCAAGTTTAGATGGCGCAAGTACTCGATATTTCACACCATCGACGTCACCTTCCACGCCACTACCAATCAGCGCTTTCTTGTTGTGTGACTCAGGAATATCGATGCCTAATTCTTCAACTTTTGCCACCAGCGATTTTGCTAGCGGGTGAGTAGAGCCAACTTCAATAGCACCAACCACACGAAGCATCGCATCTTTCTGCCAACCTGACAGTGGCTCAATATCAGTCACCTGAGGCTTGCCTTCGGTCAGTGTGCCTGTTTTATCGAAAGCAATAGTTTCGATCTTGCCAAGCTGCTCAAGTGCTGCACCGCCTTTGATTAGCGCGCCGCGTTTTGCTGCCGCAGCCAAACCAGAAGTGATCGCTGCAGGTGTTGAAATAACAAGTGCACAAGGACATGCGATTAGCAGTAGTGCTAGACCACGGTACACCCATGTTTCCCAAGGTTGAGCAAACAATAATGGTGGCGTGATGATGACGAGCAAAGCCACTACCATCATCAATGGTGTGTACCAACGACTGAACTTATCAAGGAAACGTTCTAGCGGTGCTTTACGTGATTCCGCTTCTTCAATCAGGTGAAGAATACGGTCAATGGCGTTCTCACCTTGTTTAGAGGTAATCGTAATGCGTACCACTTTATCGACCACTACAGCACCAGCCATGATGCTATTACCTTGGATATGCTCCACAGGCACAGACTCGCCAGTCAACGCACTTTCGTCAAAACTCGCAGCATCGGTAATCAACTGGCCGTCTGCTGGCAAACGAGAACCCGCAGCCACTTCAATCACATCGCCAGGCACCAACTCGCTTACCGCTACTTCAACACGTTCACCATTGATAATCTTGGTCGCATTATCAGGCACTAAGGCCATTAACGCTTGAACGCCGCTTCTCGCTCTAGAAGAAGCAAAAGCCTCTAAACGTTCACCAATTAAGAAAAGAAGTAATACCATTGCCGCTTCTGCGGTCTCACCTAGGTATAGTGCACCCAGTGCAGCCACACTCATTAAGGTTTCTATCGCGAAAGGAGTTCCCGAGCGAGCGAGCTGAACGGCTTTCTTAGCGACCGGATACAATCCAAGTAGACAGGTCGCGATGAATAAACCTTCACTTAATTGAGGCGCTGAGCTTTTCAGTAACGCCGCGAACAGCATCGCAGCGGCTATCGCTATGATCTGTAAATTAGGTTGGATATACGCTTGCCAAAATGTCTCTGGTTGTTGTTTTTCTTTCTTAGAACCCACTTCCGTTAACGGGAAACCAGTGTTGATAGAGACTTGTTCGATGGTGTCAGCAAGACTTTCATTGTTATATTTCACAACCAGTTTTTCGGTAGCAAAGAGCACCTTCGCTTGAATTACACCGTCGATATTGCTGATCGCTTTTTCTATTTTTCTGGCACAAGCTGGACAGTCCATTCCGGAAACCAACCAACTTTGAGAAAATTGGGCTTCGTTCGTTATCGTTAAGGACTGACTGTCTTCTTCTCCACTGTCTGAACTACAACAGCCATCACCCGATGACGCGACTGTCGTTGAAGAAGAGCGGCAACATGCTGATGATGTACCAGCTGCAGTAATGCTTGAAGTTTTAGGGCTAGAGCAGCTCGTTGCGGCTGCTTGTGGTTGAACGTCCACTTTTACTGAGCGGCACGCTGCGTGTTTTGCGCACATAATGTATCTCCTTAATATTCCAATACCCTTGGAGTGGCTACTCAGTCATTAAAGTAACCAACCCCAACTTCATCGAAAGTATAAACCTTGGAGGTAGCTCCAAGGTCAAGAAGAAGTTTTCGGTTAATACAATTTATTTAACAGGCTCGACCAAGTAAATCACTATTATTGAGGCTTAAGTTCGGCACACTCTTCTCTGTTCGCTGAAACATCATCAATCAGCACTGCATCATGAGAACAGAAAGGCTGTGTATTCAAACTTACGATAGACACGTCATCTTCAACTGGCTCGACATTCGATCCCTGCATCAATTCAGAGATGTGGTAACGAAGTACTAAAACACCCAACAAGCCAAACAGAATATTACCCAGCGCTTGTCCGTAAAGAACGCCTAACGCGCCATACCATTGAGAACCTAAATATACGAAAGGCAAGGTACCAAGTGTCGCTTTACCTAAGTTCAGAGCGGTGGAATACAGCGGCTTACCTAGGTTATTGAACGAGGTGTTCGCGACAAACAGTGCACCGTTAAAGATGAAAGTAATGGCCACATAGGTACAGAAAGCAGCAACAATGATCGCCGCATCCCCTTGCAGACTAAAGCCATGAATCACGAGATCTTGTAGGAAGTACAACAGGACACAAACCACAATGGTGTACACAGTGGTTACAAATAGAGAGTTATTGAGCGTCTCTTTTACTCTGTCCATTCTCTCGGCACCAAAGTTCTGACCAATAATTGGCCCTACCGCGCCAGACAAAGCAAAAATCACAGCAAAACACACCGGCGTTAAACGACCAATAACCGCAAAGCCCGCAACGAAGTCTTCACCATATTGTGCAATACCTGTCGTGACAATGGCATTGCCGATAGGTGTCGCAATGTTAGTAATGATCGCGGGGATCGCAATTGCTAAGATTGGACGGATATTGATGCGCCACTGCACAAATGATGGTGGAGCCACCAGCTCGTGACTGCGAATCAAAGGATAAAGTGAGAAGAACAGAACCGAAAAACGCGCCACCACAGAGGCGATAGCCGCCCCTTCAATGTTCCAACCAAAGCCAAAAATAAACAGAGGGTCTAAGATTGCATTTACGATCCCTCCCGATAATGTCGCCCACATAGAGCGTTTGGCATCACCCGCAGCTCTTAGACCAGCACCGGCCGCCATCGCAAGCGCTAAAAACGGGCCACTCGGTAACAAAATCTGCAAATACGCCTGTGCGCGCTCAGCGGCTAAGCCTTTCGCACCAATGGCTGCCAATAACTCTGGGATATAAGCGTACATCACAGCAGTGACGGTTGAGCTAATGACAAACGCGGTTAGCATAATGCTGGTGCTGAGGTTTCTAGCTTGGTCTCTATTTTTTGAGCCTATCGCTTTTGATACCAAGGCGCCCATCGCAATGGAAGTACCAATCGACACAGAAGTAGAAAAGAAAGTGAGTGTGCCAGCAAAACCAACCGCAGCAGCCAGTGCAACCTGACCTAGCATACTGATAAACAGCATATCGAGCAGGTCGACCACAAACAATGCCATCAAGCCGACTGAGCCTGCTCCCGACATCACCAAAATGTGGCGCATCGTTGAACCTTCTACAAACTTTGCAGTTTGGTTTGACATGAAACCTCCAAAAACTGAAACACCACAGGCTAAACCTATAGACCGACAAACAGGTCTAATTAGAAAAACTCCACGAAGAAAAAGGCGCTAGTGCGCCTTTTTTATTTCAGGGTGTTGAGAAAAATACTCGTTCTTAACACGCTACTATACAGGATGTTGGAAACATTCATCTAAGTTCTTGCCGATTGCTCTTAAAACATCGGTTCGAGTGATAATGCCGACCAGTTTCTGATTGTCGATGACAGGGTAAGCTTTCGGTTTGCCTACTTGCATCATATCTGCCAATTCGATAATGGATAAGTCTGGTGCGACTGATAGCACCTCTTGGTACATACAATCACCAACAATATGTGTGTCTTGGCAGAAATAGCTAACCTTAACTAGCTTCTCTAATAAATCTTGCTCAGAAAGGAAACCAATCACTTGTTCATTGTCATCAATAACTGGTCCACCCATGTGATGACTGCTCATCACTTTGTCTAACGCTAGACTTAACGGCATATCAGGAGTGAATGTCACAACCTGCTGCGTCATGTAATCTTTCACTTTAATTGAATGCATAGCGTTCTCCCTAAATACTTTGCGTCATGTTTTTATCTGCTTCTTTCATTTAATTGTTGTCTAAAATCTTGATTTTACTAAATGGATTTCAGCAATTTTATTGATAGGCAAAACCTAACAAGACAAAAAAGCGAGGCAGATAAAGGGTTGAGCGCATTTTCAAACATCCAAAAAAAGTAAAAAAAGAGCCCTTACAAAGCCTTACTTTCTCTTGCTTAACCTTACTCAGCCATAGTGGCTTGAATAGATAAACCCTGTAACCTTCATCACACTAATAATTAGAAAAGCCCGATTTAGGACGTTTATGCAACACGACAAAACCATCTACGCGTATGTTTATACTCATCACGACGGTACAGAAACCACACTGATAGCAACGGTTGATAACCAACAGAAGCCACTCGTTTCTCGCTGTGTACAAGAGATAAAAAGCATGTCGAGCTTAGCGATTGATATGGCGGCGCAACACAACTTGAGAGTGAAGCTCGTCAAATACCAGAAAGAGCAAGAAATCGATTTCGGCATGTTCCTCAAGTAACAACTCACACACTACCCCTTCGCTATACGGCAGCCATGTTCGAATGGTTGCCGGATTCAGACTGACAAGCTTGAGCAACAAACGGTATACTTGATAAACAACACGTTCTCCTCTTTATTCGGTCTCGTATGTCTTTATCCACCGCCACCTCCAAGATCAAAACTTACTTCAGTGCATTGCTGGATTTTCAGTCCCGTATTTGGGTGGTTCATATCTTTGAAAATTCGATTACTGACCAATCATTTGTCATAAATGAGGATGGCTTTAAAGAGCCACTAGAGTGGATGAAAAAACGCGACTATCAAACCAAGATGCTCAATCGTGTTGATAAAATGAAGATATCGCAGGTAATTGAAATTCAATTCGAAAACAAAATGCACCGGCTGATGCGAGTTAAGTAGTCGTTCTGTCCTGAGCATTTAACCGAAACACCCGATACAAAAAAAGGCCAGCAATCGCTGACCTTCTCTTACAAGCTCTATAGTCTTTCAACTAACGTGCACAGTACTCATGCCATAGGCGTACGGCTTTTTGGTAGGCCTCAGTTTTGTCATGCGTCTCCGCAAACAAAATTGCTGTCATACTATCGACCACTGTGTTCGCCATCAACGTCATCTCTTCAGCCGGCGTCCCGAGTACACATTCACTCGGCAGTGGTAGATCTGAGTTCATCATCTCTTCCCAATAAAAAGACTCAACTTTATCAGGAGAGCTCATCCATACCGTTTGACTCACTTTAGGATTGTATTCCGACTCACCGTTCATTCCTTTGAAAGAGATAACCGAATGAGATTTGTTGCCAATCACATGTTCAACTTCAGCATGAAGCTGTGGGAAGCCAGGGTGGAAGCTACCACGTAAACCTAAACGGCCACCACCAGGGTTCAGTGCTCGAACCACTGTATTGATCGGCGTTCTCAACCCATAACGATGCTTCCAACCAATCATGGTTTGCGCTTCAGGAGCAAAATTAGCCAACGGCAAATAAGCAATGCCATCTTGCTCAAGGATCGACTTAGCATGTTCAGGGTTATCAGCACATTGCACACCGACATCTTGCAAATGGCTTTCTACGTGCGTTCTACCGCTCGGCTTATCCATGTAACCGTGCATTAATACCTTGTAGCCGCTATCCGCCAAGATCTTAGCCGCCAGCAAGTTCCAAGGCTTACCACTAGCGCTTTCATTGCGCTTACCGGCATAACACGGCCAATCAATATCTGCCCCTAAATCGGGCACTCGAGATTGAAACGCTTTAACAAAGCCAGCAATTTCTTCATTGGTTTCGTTCTGCACACGAATTAACATCAGTAGCATAGCCATCTGGTCGTCACCGACCTGTCCGCTTAAATACTCATCCATGATGCGGTAGGCTTGTTCGAACGATAAAGGCTTACGCCCTCTTTCGCCTCGTCCAACTGTACGAATACACTCTAAAATACTACTCATTGATTGTTTATTCTCTTCCGTTGATATCAATAAAATTCGAATACGTCTTTGATTCTATGACACCCACGTTACATTGCATAGCGATTCAGTTGCTAACACTCCAATTACCAAAACCATAGTGGGAGTTCTAAAAGTAAACTTCGTGGTGTAAAATTAACGTATGCAATGCTAACCGCGACATATTGAGTAGTACCCAAATGACTGTAAAGAAAACACTGAGCCAAAGAAAACGAGAATCGATCGTTGCCGCTGCTATCGCAGAATTTACTGAGCACGGTTATAAGGCCACCAGTATGGATAAAATATCGAGCCGAGCAGAAGTATCTAAACGCACCGTCTACAACCACTTTGCCGGTAAAGAGCTGCTTCTCGAGGAAATACTAGACAGTATTTGGAGTAAAACGCTCGCCGCCACACACTTCCCTTATCAAGCTGAGCTGCCTCTTGAACAACAACTCGCATCAATCGCGAATCAAGAACTAGAGCTGTTAGAGTCTGAAGGCTTTATCGACTTATCTCGCGTGCTCTTCTCTGAGTACTTCCATAATGCGGAACTTGCGAGCCAAGCAATGGAGAAATACTCTCAAGCAGAGAGTGGGCTGACGACTTGGATAAAAGCAGCGCAAGCCGATGGTCGCTTAGTCGAGCTCGACCCTCTGTTTGCTTCAACTCAATTCATTGCACTCATTAAGTCGTTCGCTTTTTGGCCGCAGATCATTGGTCATGCCCCTTCTCCCGACACACAGCACAAGCACATCATCGTGAACTCAACGGTTGAGATGTTTCTCAAACAGTACCAGGCCAAATAAAAGTTGAGCCCTGCTAAGTTTTGCCGGGTTTTAATTAGAGATAGACAAACGAGTGAGGTATGATTTGCTCGTTTTGTGGCTGAGCGATTTGCCAGTTGCAGAATCTGATTTATTTCAGCCGTTGTTCAGATACAAAGACCACTATTTCATGCCAAAGTTGATAAGCAAAATTTGGGTACACGTTTTTATGCTGCTTGCGATGTTAATGGCCACCATCAGTGTGGATAGCATTGCGGGTAACAATATCGTGGCATCTCAACATCTATCAACGCCGTCAAACAGTATCTCGCCTTCACAGCCAATCGTCCAAGCTAACATTGAACATCATTGTTGTGGCTCAGTCTGCTTGTTGAAAATGCCACCATTGATTGTTTCTGAGTCCTTCGATACTCAAATTGCCTCTTTGGCTCTCATTGAAAAAGAGCCTTCACACAAAGCGATTATTGCACCTCAAGCACCTTATCGCCCCCCTATTTCTTAATCGTTTGTCCCAAACTGGCAATCCATGCCACCCAAAAACAGCAGTTTTGCTGTGCTTAACGACATCCAAATTTAGGAAATAAACACATGAAAAAACTATTTAGCCTTTTTGCTGCTTTAATTATGAGCGCTTCAGTCAACGCCGCTCAGTTTGAAGAAGGCACTCACTACAAGGTCCTTGATGTAGCAAAAGCAGACAAGCCAGTTGTGACTGAATTTTTCTCTTTCTACTGCCCACACTGTTACAAGTTCGAAGGAGTAATTAAGTACCTAAAAGAAGACCTACCGGAAACAGCAAGCTTCCAAAAAGTTCACGTCGCTTTTATGGGTAACAATATGGCAGTGCCGATGGCCAAAGCTTACGCAACAATGATTGCGCTGGATGCTGAAGAAAGCATGGTTCCTGCTATGTTTGCTCAGATCCATGAGAAACAAAAGACACCACGCGACGAGGCTGAACTACGCCAAGTATTCATTGATAACGGTGTCGATGCTAAGAAGTTTGACGCGGCATACAACAGCTTTGCGGTTAACTCGATGCAGAAACGCTTTGATCAGCAATTTGATGCGAGCACGCTAACCGGCGTTCCTGGTGTACTGGTCAATAACAAGTACATCGTAAAGCCGGACCAAATCAAAAGCTACGAAGAGTACAACCAGCTCGTTAACTATCTGCTAACGCTCTAAGTCACGTTTCATCTCCAAGCCAGTGAACTCATCACTGGCTTTTTTATCTCTATCGGCGCTCAGAGCGCATGTAAATTAAAGACTCGCGCTATTGTTCACTGGCATCCGCAGCAATTTTTCATATACTGCACCTTATTAAGTCATCGACTATGTTGTTGTACTGAAAATACTCGTACTCCAAACCCTTAGCACTCAAATATTGGGACCTTTATGATCACTCTGACTACCAACTTTGGCGACATTGAAATTGAACTGAACCTTGAAAAAGCACCAGTAACGTCGAAAAACTTCCTTAAATACTGCCAAGACGGTTTCTACGAAGGCACGACATTTCACCGTGTTATTGAAGGTTTCATGATTCAAGGTGGTGGTCACACTATCGACATGACAGAAAAACCAACACGTGCGCCTATCGTGAATGAAGCAAACCGTGGCCTAAAGAACGTGATTGGTTCTGTGGCGATGGCACGTACTGATGCACCACATTCTGCTACGGCACAGTTCTTTATCAACCTTGATGACAACGACTTCCTGGATCACACCTCGACTACGAACGCAGGTTGGGGTTACGCAGTATTCGGTAAAGTATCGGCAGGTATGGATGTAGTAAATAAGATTGCAGCTGAGCCAACGACAATTCGCTGGGGTCACGAAGATGTACCTTGTGGAGATATTGTGATTACAAAAGTCACGATCAACGAATAAGTCGCACCGAAAACTGCAACAAATGGTGAGACTCAGTCTCGCCATTTATAACCATCAATATTATCAACTGTACTTATTGGTGTACGGTATATTTATATAATCAACCCTATCCTCGCTATTCATCAGTCTAAATGACGTGTTATGCTCCTGATCTGCAAGCTTCTCCAGCATTGCGATCAACTTACATTGGATGTAACTCTAACCATGACTCGACTCTCTTTGTGGACAACAGCGCTCTTTTCTTCTGTTGCCAGTTTCTCAAGTTCAGCTTTCGAAGTTGATACGCGAGAATCACAAGAACCTGAACTGGATGACTAATTTCGTGTCATTGCCATTCCCTTTTACGATCCAAGTGTAGATACAGGCATTTCTGTCGTTCCTATCTATAACTTCTATGCTGACGGCGAGTCAAAGAACGCATCAACGTTATCTGCGACGCTGACTTACACGCAAAATGATAGCTATTACATCAAAGGGAATGCTGAGCTCTTATTGAAAGGCGATTCAATTCGGTTTAGCGGTGAAATGGGCTTATCTAGTACCAACATTACCTTGGTCGATCTGGTTGATACTAACCACCAAGAGTACACGTTCGATGGTGATTTCTATTTCAAAGTTTACGACAACATCTATCTCGGGATGGGTTTAGACTACTCCACCGCGCGTTATCTTGCCGATACACCGCGAGACAAACTTTTACTCAAACTCACCGGGTTTAGTGAAGAATACGAAGCCGACACAGGAGCAAAGCTCTCTTTCTTGTGGGATGAACGAGAGCACTACTACTACCCTTATCATGGCTTTTTATTCGAGCTGACCTATGAAGACCATGGAGAATGGCTTGGTAATGACAAAGATGCGACCTACTCTTCGCTCTTTTCAGATTACCGACTGTTTTACAGCTTAACGCAGGATGACAATCACATCATCGCAAGCCGCTGGGTGACTCGTTATCTACTGGATGCTGAAAATGCCCCAAGTAGTGCATACAGCACCTATGGTCGACAAGGACGAAATGTTCAACGTGGTTTCGTCGCGGGTGATCACATTGCTTCGCACATGACCAATCTTGAAATGGAATATCGCTACTCGATTTCAGGCTCGTCCATTAACTTTTTGAACAACGTTGCGGTGGTAGGTTTAACGGGTGTAGGCAAGGTATTTGGTGAAAGGCTGAATCCAACTGACCCTTATCATAGCTTTGACGATGGTGACCGACTTACTATGGTTGGTCTCGGGCTACGCTATCGTTTAATGCGCCAGGAACGCATCAATGTGCGAATGGATTTCACCTATAACAACGAAAATGAAGTGCTAGCCTACTTTAGCTTAGGTGAAAATATCTAGCCCAAGCTGTAGCATTTTTAAAGCCATTATATCTAACCGATGATTCCCCCAAGCCTGTCACGACTCTATTCGTACAGGCGTTCTGTTTGTAGAGCCTCAAGTAAAACCTACCAACGAGAGCGATAAGTACGATGACAAGCTCGGCATGTATTATTGGCCGAGTCTAAACCACGCTCAGCTTTACTTTTGTCCTGTTCTAGACTGGCTTGCTGTAACTCAATAAAACCTTGATTCATCTGTAACATCAGTTGATTGAATTTCTCAGGCTTACTCCATACCGCATCTTTCGCTTTACCGCCTTTATCACTCACAGCAAAACTGTTGGTGAGAATAAGTCCGTGCTCTACCAAGTTATCACTTAATCCCTCAACCTTTTGCCAATCTGTATTACGATTCCCTAATTCTGAAGATACTTGCTTGTTGAGTTTTTCTATTGAGCTAAAAGCTTGTTGGCGATTGTCGACCGCTTCAGTTGCGGCAATAGTGCTCATTGGCACTGCGATAAGTAAAGCGATAGTCAGTTTTTTCATAGTGTCACTCCTGTTTATTGGTTGATTTATTTGCTGATCTTTCAATTCCAATCGATGAGAGGTATTTAATTTACATAACAACAGTTGTGCATGCAACTATTGTTATGTAAATTAATATCACTTCGTAAACGACAACTGGGAAATGAACTATGAAAATTTGGGATCTACCAACACGACTGTATCACTGGTTACAAGCACTACTATTCATTGGCCTAGCGGCATCAGGTTTTAGTGGCAATGGCCCACATGTTTATCTTGGGCTCGCACTGTTTAGCCTAATTTTTGGTTCATCGCGGATTAGCGGGAACTAAAAACAAAAACGGTAGTAAGTGAT